>VGIW01000012.1 GCA_016867715.1 Candidatus Eisenbacteria bacterium
GCCGAGCGTGGCGGGGTTCGTTCAGCAACTCCCGGCTCTCGCACCTGCCCTGGTCCTGATCGTGCGCGCCATCCGGTTCCACGTAGCTCCGACGACCTGTGATGACCGCATCCGGCGACGCATCGAAGCCGCGCTCGCCCAGCATCTACGCGAGCAGGATGGCGACGTCGGGGCTTTCCAAGACGAGCACGTTCGGTACGTGCCTCGACGGCCCAACGAGAAACCGATCCTCGTGCGCTTCGGGTGGCAACAGCGCCCGCTCGGGGGACCGGACACGATCGAGGCGTGAAGTACAATCCGACAACGTCCCCAGTACTGTGGTCGAACCACCAGCGAAAGGCAGGCACTGACCCGAGCCGGCGCTATCTACAAGGAGAGAAGCTCGATGGACGAGGAACGGAAGGTTCTGCCACTGAAGGAAGCTTATCGTTTCGGCGCAGAGAAAGGCCTCGGTCCGGAAATGGCCGAGATCAGGGAAATGGAGATTGAGTGGGACTTGTCGTACAACTCGTCCCTGCGCCGCGGGTATGTCGTCGATCTCCTTGACCGGAAACAGCTGTTCGATGACTTCAAAGAGCAGTATTGGCCTGCAGGTAAGACTCCTTGGGGGGAGCGGAAGAGCGCGTTCTGGCTTCGCCTCAAAACTCGATATGAGGACTTTCTCGCGGGGCGTGGCGAAACCGTTGCTGACCCAGAGGAGACCGACGAGGATCAGGCGTTCGCGGCCGAGACTGACCTCCGAGATTTCCTCGCGAACAACCTTGGGTGCGTGGAGCCCGGCCTAGTGCTCTACCGTGACGGCGAACGAACCGGCGTGGAGTTTCCAGTAGAGGACGGCCGCGTCGACATCCTCGCGGCCGACAGGTCCGGGCGATTCGTGGTCTTTGAGCTGAAGCTGGCTCGCGGGCGCAACAAGGTGCTCGGGCAATTGCTCTACTATATGGGTTGGGTCGACCGACATCTCGGTCAGGCTCCCTGCCGTGGGGTGATCGTGGCGAAAGAGATCTCAGAGGATCTGATCTTGGCCACCCAGCGTGTCCAGGGCGTTTCGCTCTACCGTTACAAACTCAGCGTGTCCGTTGAGCGCGTAACCTGAAACAGAGGACTGTGCCTCAACGTGAAGTAGACGTCGGAAGGAGGGCAGTGCCCTTTCCCCAGCCGTCCGCGCTCGGCGGAGCCTGCGGAGGCGTGTGGAGTTCGCGCGTGAGGCCCGCGGCGCCCCGTGTCGCGCGTTTGCGCCCGTTCCACAGGCGGCAGCGCGCGGGGCCGTGTGGAATCGCCGCCCGACGGCCCGCTGCGCCCCGTGTCGCGCGTGTGCGCCCGTTCCACAGGCGGGAGCGCGTGCGTGCGGAGGCGTGTGGAGTCTGCGCGCAAGGCCCCGCGCCCCGTGGAGCGCACCAGAGCGGCAGGGACACAGGAAAGGGCGAGGCAACTTCTGCCTTGGCCTTGAGGAACTCGGCCTTCTCACGGAACGGACAGGCATCGAACTGACGCTGGCAGGATGTCAGGTATTGGCAGCCAGAAAAGATCCGTCTACCTCCTTTTCAGAAGGCGCATTTCCTCGGGCTGGAGGATCTTGACCACCTCGTCGTTCTTGAAGAGGAACCCGTACTCCTGCATTCCGACGTAACCGCCGAACCGGTTCTTCGCATTGACACCGACTGCGACCATGTAACCTGCGTAAAGACGCCCGCCGAGCAACGGCGGCTCTTTCACCCACATCCTCTGTGGACTTCCGAATTCGTAGTGGGCTGAGTAGGGATCGAAGAGGACTCTCTCGAAGTACGTCCGAATGGCAGTCTGGTAGTCGATCGTCAGGGGACGCCCATAGTCAAGACTGTCGATCTCCTGCTGCGTCGGCATGGTCGCGCAGCTAACCATGAGAAGCGCGCATATTGCCCCCAAAAGTGCCTGAACATTCATCACGCGACCTCCGGCTCCGCCGTCTCATCCCTCGGACACAGCCCCCCGGACCGGGCATATGTACTCCGGGCGCCAGTCCATCTATGCTCAAGTCATAATAGTATCATACTGTCAACTGTCAACGGCCGCCCGTGAGGGTTCCGCCAATTCTGCCCGTTCGATTCCCGGAGATTGTGACCGGTTGACGACGGAGGGTTCTGATACTGTCCGTAACCGCTTTATAGTCACGACCGGTTTTCGCGGGCACGGCACCACGCGTCTTCACGGAAGCCGCGTCACAGGCGCGTGGAATCGCCTCCCGACGCCCCTCGGCGCGTGTGCGCGAGGTCCACAGGCGGGAGCGCGAGGCGGAGCGTGGCCCGACGGCCCGCAGCGCCCCGTGGAGCCCACCGGACCCGCAGTTCCACAGGCGGGAGCGCGAGGCGGAGAGGCGCCCGACGGCCCGCGGCGCGTGTGCGCACGTTCCACAGGCGCGAGCGAGAGGCGGACAGGCGCCCGAAGGCCCGCGGCGCTCGTCCCACAGGCGGGAGCGGGAGGCGGAGGGGGAACTGATTGATCTTCAAGAGGATGGCTTTCCACCAGAGAAGACTCTGGACCGGTGATGAGAGGACACACCAGACCGGTGCTCACAGCCCTTCCCTCCCGACGCTTATTCGTGCTAGAGTTGACCCGTCCGCCTCCCCATGGGACCGGCCCAGCTTGACTAGACGGGGGGGAGCGAGGAGTTACGAAGCTTGAGGCGCGGCCATTGAGCGGCACTGCCAGCCGACAATCTAAACGTATCCACCGATGAGGTGATCACATGGATCCCTCGCAAGCGCTTCGAGAATGGCTCGCGAACGAGGAGGAACTCCTGGGATTCCTACAGGAGCGCAAGTGGTTCAGCAAGCGTTTCCTCGTACTGACCGACCACCGTCTCATCCTCTTCGAGAGGCGGTTCTGGGGTCGCCTCAAGGACCTTAGTGATAAGCAATGGCGACAGTTCATTGATGTTCATCTCGAACAAGGGTTCTTTTCTTCAAGCATGAGGCTAACCTTCTTCACCTACCATGACTCCATCGCGTATCATGATCCACACAATCCCAAGCAAATAGAGGCCCAGGCATGGGTCTTCGACAACTTGGACAAGAAAGGCGCCCGTCATGCCTACGTAATGCTTAAAGCCAAGGAAGGAGAATGGAAAGAGAGGCGCCTCCGAGAGCAAATCGAGCGAGAGAAGTCTTGTCGTGCCGTTCACTTCCACGGTGTCCAGAACTTCCCTGAGGGTAGGGATTCTCCGACCTAACTTGGTGTCTCACCTAACGGCACCGAGTATCGCCGTGGTTATAAGCACTGGCCTGCCCCCCGAGAATTGGCTTTGGGGGAGAGTGGGTCTGTGACCGAGCGATTCTACGATCCGGTCTGGCAGGAATATGGCGATGTCCGGCAGCAAACCAGGACTGAGCACCATTTGGCTTACCGTCGTGAATAGCAGCCATAACCGACACGACTATACGTTCGAAACCCTCACCGCCCGCGACCATCGTCAGGGCAAGCAACTAATTGGCCAAGGTGTGATGGTACTCATTGGAGGCTCACTGCTATCATTGCTGATCGGGCTCCCTGAGGGTATTGCATTCTGTGTACTGGTCGGGATCGGCATGATCGTCTGGGGGCGTATCAAGATCTGGTCGCCCCGCTGAAGTCGGCAGGGCCTTCCACCCTGTGTGGTGGCGCGGTCTCATCTGAGATTCAGTTGAGCGAAAGGGACTTCCAGAGTTGCTCGCCATGAGCGGTTGGAATCGCATCCGAATGGCACTGCGGAAGCTTCAGCGCTTCCTCCTACCCGACCGAGGTCGCTCGAGGACCAAGGGCTCTCGGCGTCACTTCATCACATACCACGTCACACCCCCCGAAGCCCTTAGAGGTACTGAACCGGTCGGCTTCCCGCCTCTCCGTCGCGCCTCCCGCCGTCGACGCCGCGGGGCCGGACAAGGCACAGATCCATCGTACGCCTCCTTCCGCATAGCGGCTCGTACACGACCTAAGCAGTGTCCCTTCTGCCGAAGTCGCGAGAGTGTAACCCGATCCTCCTCGGATGGTTGGCAATGTAGAACCTGTGGATATCTCTGGTAGCTATCATGAAACGAGAGGAAAGACGGTGACAGATTTTTCGCTGCTGTCGATATCAGATCCCGAATTGAATCCATTTGACCGACAGGAACGAATGTCCTGGTGGGACGCGAAGAAGGTGAGCTCTTCCACCTTGCTCGTCGCCGGGGCGGGCGCTACTGGCAACGAAACTCTGAAGAATCTAGCACTTCTGGGCGTGCGACGAATACTAGTCGCAGATTTTGACAAGATAGCCCTCTCGAACCTGAGTCGCACTGTGCTCTTCGCCAGAAATGACCTTGGCAGGAGCAAGGCGCGCATTGCTGCCAAGCGCACTCGGCAGATGTGCCTGGCGGAAGATCCACAGATCGATTGTTTTGACGGAGACATCGTATGGGATCTCGGCACTGGCGTTTACATGGAGATGGACCTTGTCTTCGGTTGCCTCGACAATGCCGAGGCTCGGCTGGCCATCAATCGCCAATGTTGGCTGGCCAATACTCCCTGGATCGACTCCGGGATTCTGGAATTGGGGGCGCACGTAGCCACATACATACCTCTTGAGGGGCCCTGTTACCAATGTGGAATACGGCGGGAGACCCTTGCTTCTGCACGCACTCGGTATTCCTGCGACGATTTCAAGAAGTCTTTACTTGCAGAAGGAAAGCTGCCAACGGTTCAGGTAACCTCCGCGCTGGCTGCGGCCCTTCAAGTGCAGGAAGGCATGAAGCTGCTCTGCGGGCGGACAGCCAAAGGTGGGCGCTATTTTCACTACGATGGAAACACAAACACACTGGATACTTACGACACGCAGGCAACGCCGAACTGCATCGCATGCACTACTTATCCTGGTGTCCATGCTCTGGGAGCATCTGCGGAGATGACGGTGCGGGAGTTTCTGACCTACGTGAGTGATGCCAAGTTGTCCGGCCGCGGTGCAACTCTCGATCTGCGAGGCGACAGGACATTTGTCTACAGTATCCGTTGTCCCGGATGCGGAAGAGCCCGACGCCTTCTGAAACCCTCATTCAAGCTTTTCGACACGGACGCATACTGTCCTCGTTGTAGACGGCGGATCCCGGAACATACGGGCCCCCCGAATGATGTTCCGGCGGAGAAAACTCTCCTGCCAGCCCTCTCATTGCAGGCGAGTGAAGACCCGGTGCTGAATCTCAGACTGCGAGATCTCGGTATTCCATGGTACCATGTCGTTTCTGTGCAGGATGCCGGGGGAGAGTATCGGTACTACCTCTTGGGCGCGGATCGCTCCCGAGTGTTCCCAAGCATTACAATGCAGTCTCGTATTGGGCGCTCTCAGGAGAAGGAGACGACTGTCACCCGACGCCAGCTGATAGAAGTTTCCAGGTTACGGAGAGACCAGAAAGGAGAGGAATCGCAATGGCCGAGATCAAGGTGACCTTTGTCCATCCAACTGATGGGCGCAATGCGACCGTGACGCTCGATGACACTATGACACCCGAGGAGGCGATTGCGGAGTTAATTACCAATGACTTTATCGCTCCTAGCACGTTCGGGTACTGTCTCGGGAAGAAGGGTGGCGACCGGCTCGCGAACGACGTCGGACTTGGCCACGGGGGAGTTAAGGACGGTGACAAGCTTACCGTGATCCCAAACACCGATGCTGGAAGGCATTGAGAGGAGCCACCCATGCCTAGCCCCCAACAAGCACGTCTAGTCCGCCTGAAGAACGATTATCAGGAAATGCTGAACATCAAGGGTGCGGTTGTCACTTGGCATGCCATAGGCGGGTCTCCTCCATACCTTGAGGAATATGAACTTGCTGTAAGGGTCCGCACGATCATCGGCCCCGGTCCATCTTACCGGGAAGAGCATCGCATTGGGGTTAGGCTTCCCCCTTCCTATCCGGTCTCCCCGCCCCTAATAGTTATGAAGAGCTCCCCACAGCCGTTTCACCCAAACTGGTTCGCAGATGGACGGTGGTGCTGTGGACCCTGGACCCTAGAAGGTTTGGGCCAGCACGTTGTGAGAATGATACGGACCCTGCAGTTCGATCCAGAAATAACGAACCCGGATAGCCCCGCCAATCGGGAAGCAAACACCTGGTATCTAGAGCATCGCGAACGTGGGATCTTCCCCTGTGACCGAAAAGGACTTCCGGATCCGACGCAATCCCGTTTCGTCATGCAAAAGGAGACACTGAAGAAGACGTTCCGAATGGAGTAGACCTGGTCATGTGAAGCGGGCCATCTGACAAGACCGGATTGCGGGGAAACCATGCCAAAGACGAAACTCCCGCCCGACCATTCGAGGTTAACTGAGCAAATGGTGGCGATCGAACGACAGCGGTGGATTACTCAGGACCTTAAGGCTCTTGGAGCTCTATTAGATGGGAAGCAGGAGTCAATACGGCTACTGAAGCAAAGTGGTGAAGGTGTTGACGCGCATGTGTTTCTCTTTGAAACGCGGTTGCCTCTGATCATTGGGGTTGGTGTGGAAGGCCAGAACAAGTACAGGATTCCCTTCCACATTAAAGTCACGCTCCCTCGCGGCTATCCCCGAACGGCTTCCCCCATGTTTCGGATCCGCCCCATCCCATATCACCCTCTGGTGGATCGTCCTTCCTTTTTCCGTAGCTTCTTCACAGATTGGGCTACCTGGACGGGGCGTTTTCCTAACGGCCTGGCTCTCTCGGAGCAACTGGAATTGTTGATCCGCTGTCTTGTTCTTATCCCGGAAGCACTGGCCCAGGTGAGCCCAAAGAGCAAATCCGCCGACGTGCAGGGATGGTACCAATCCGTAGTGAAAAGGGGGAGTTACCCGCTAGGGGCTGAGCGTTTCAGGCAAAGCAGCAGCGGGAGCGGGAAGACGTTTGCCATGGAAACCGAAGTTGTAGCGGGGGGCTCTGTCGGATCCGCCGCGAACGTGATCGTTAGGAAGCGCTTCGACATCGAGAAGATCACTCCGGCGTATCGTCCGGAGAAAGGGAGCGTCCCCAGGCTGACAGGTGTTACTCCTTCTAACGCCTCCAAAGCGAGTGGCTCGTATCAACTCATCATCACAAAGAGGGCGGCACGGGATATTCTTGATCACGTGCACTGGGGTGAGGAGCCGAGGGAGCCACTGCACGAGCAAGGCGGGATACTCCTCGGTTATGCGATCGAAGACATTAGGGCCGGTGTGATTTGCGGGGTCGTGAAACGAGCGGTGCCAGGAGAGCCATCGCGCGCTTCCAGCGTCTATCTAGAGCTGAATCACGACGCCTGGTGGCGCATGTATGCCATTGTCGATGATCTCTCGAAAGCGAATTCCCAGCGCGGCTTGCACATTGTTGGCTGGTATCATACCCATCCAGGGAGTCTGGGCGTCTTCATGTCGGGCACTGATCTCAACACCCAGAGAACAGTGTTCCGCGCGGACTGGCAGTTCGCTGTCGTGATGAATCCACAACGCTGCATTTGGCGCGCGTACCATGGGCCCCATGCGGAGGAGTGTCTAGGGTTCTTGGAGGGCTGAGCGGGAACGAATGGACCCCTCGCGCCCTTCCTCGCGGATATCTAGGAATGAATACCTATCTCCTGGATTCTCGGAAGCACGCGGCCTTCCTGGCGGAGGAGCGTATTGATCCATTCACCCGAGAGCCCTTGCGTCCCGGCGACGAGATCGTCATCTGCGCGAGGGATAAGATGGCATTTCATTTGGCTTCCTGGAACGTACAAAACGGGTGCCCGATCTGCCACTGCACGGAAACTGGCACTCTCCCAGTGTCGACCCGTCACCCGTCGTTCCGGCAGCGGACCAAGCCGCGGGTGACAGAAGTTGCGGAGAGGAGTATTCCGAGGAGGGAAGCAAGAGGCTCGAGAATCGGCGTCCTTCTCCTCGTCGGGGCTATGGCAGCTGTGGGAGTGTGGGGCGTTATATTTCGCGTAGATACTAGCTCCCGTGAACGGGCCCGAGCAATCGACCGCCGTGCAATTGCGAGGGGGGCCGTGTCCGCAGAGGTCACAGCCGTGAACCTGAGGCGCTCACCGGGGTACTTAGGGAAGAGCCTAGCCGACGTCATTAAGGAGGTTCCATCTGGTACTGGAGTGGAAATACTCAATGGACCAACGGTGGTGGATGGATTGCCCTGGTGGGAGGTGAGGTGTTTGGGCTCTGCGGGTTGGATGGCGGAGCGGACGACGAGTGGGAAGAAGATCATAGCCAGGCAGTGAGCCCAGAGAAGAGGTTGGCGGTATAGCCTGTGTACGAGCGAGTGAGAGGTGTGACGATCGCGAGCACTACAGGAGATAGGCATCCGATCACAGGGAGAAGGTTCTCGGCGGAGATTTTGGGACGCCATGCCGATTTCGCCCGACCGGCGATCGGGACAAGCCACGAATCGTCCCGAAATAGCCATCGCGTTCACAGAACACGAAAGTCCCCTTCCGGCCCCACGACCGGAGCGTGAGACGAGAGCTGCCCACGCCGGGTCGATGCAGGGATGGGCTTTCACGGTGGGCGGGCCGCTCGGCTTTCTGCTCTCAGGATAGCCGCCGTTTCTTGAAGCGTCGATAGGGGACGCCGGGCGATTCTGTCAAGTGCTTGGTCGCAGGTTCGAGTCTCGGCCGGGGTGCCCGTTGGTACGCAAACTCTAACCGATTGATATTGATGAAGTTACGAGAGGGGGTTGGGGCTGGCTCCCCGGGCAGGACTCGAACCTGCAACCAACCGGTTAACAGCCGGTTGCTCTACCATTGAGCTACCGAGGAACCTCAAGCGAGCCGATTCGTTCGGGACGGCCGGATCGCCGTCCCATGGTGCGTGATTCTAGTGCATCCCGGACCGGATGAGAAGGCCCGGGTGCGGACGCCGGGTCGTGCCGGCCTCCGCTCGCGGTCCGGGCCGCGGCTACTTCTCGAAGAGCTCGACCGCGGAGAGCATCACGTAGCAGTCCGGCTGCGGACAGACGTGCGGCTCCTCGCCCTCCGCGTGCTCGTGATCATGCTCGTGCTCGTGAGCGCACTCCTGCTCCGCTTCCGCCGTGACCGGCTCGACCACCACGAGTTCTCCCTCGACTCGGATGCGCGCCCCTTCACACGTCGTCGGCACGGTCACCGAATGATCCGCGCTCTTCGCGTAGATCTTCGCTCCGCCGGGGCCCTCCTCGACGAGCGCCCAGCAGCCGGAGCCCTTGCACACTCCCGTCACGGTCCCTTGCACCAACACCGTTTCTCCGGCGTAGGCGCGCGGGTTCTCCATCAACTTGGCGATCGAAATCGTCTTGGTCGCGCCGATCGATTCGCCGGCCCTGTAGTACGGTTCGCTTCCGCATGCGACAGCGATGAGTCCCACAAGCGCGATCGCACCAATCGTCATCCGCGTTCTTCTCATCGAGCGAGATCTCCTCATCCGCAGTATCGTCGGCCTCGCGCTCCCCGCGAGGTCCGATCGAAGCTCCTCGCGTTCGATTCGAGACGCCGAACAGCAAGTCCCCGCGCCTCCGCGGGGACCGCATCTCGAACCGACCGCCGTCTCTTCCCTACCCCTTTTCGGCGGGCGCGGATTCCGTCGGCGTGCCCGCGCGCGCTGCGGCCTCTTCCTCCGCGCGCTTCCTCTCTTCCTTCTTCTTCTTCTTCTTCTCGACCTTCTCCTCGAGCTCCTCGATTTTCGGCTCGAGATCCACGAGCTCGATGAGAGAAAGCGGAGCGTTATCGCCCCGGCGGCGTCCCGCCTTCAGGATGCGCGTGTACCCGCCGTTCCGGTTGGCATAGGTCGGCGCGATGGTGTCGAACAGCTCGCGCACCACTTCCGCATCCGTGATCGTGCGCATCACGAGCCGCCGCGCGTGAAGGTCGCCCCTCTTCGCCGTCGTGATCAGCTTCTCGGCCAGCATTCGGAGCTCCTTCGCCCGGGCGTCGGTCGTCTCGATCCGACGCTTCCGGAAGAGCGATGTGACCATGTTCCGGAACATCGCCTCCCGGTGGCTCGTGCTCATGTTGAGGTGCCGGCCGGCTTTCTGATGTCGCATCGCGCGAAACCCTTCCTTCCCTAGGTCTCGTTCGGCTCGGCGCCGCCGCCCGTATGCCCGGAGAGGACCTCATCCAGGTTCATCCCGAACGAAAGATTCATGCCTCTCAAAATATCCGAGATCTCCTTCAGCGATTTCCGGCCGAAGTTCCTGTACTTCAGCATGTCGGCCTCGGTCTTCTGGACGAGATCGCCGATCGTGCGGATTTGCGCCGACTGAAGACAGTTGCTCGAACGGACCGAGAGCTCCAGCTCATCGACGCTACGCGAAAAGAGATCGCGCAGCTCCTCGACCTTCTCGTCCTCGATTTCTTCTTCTTCCGTCGTCGGCTCCTGCTCGAAGGTCATGAAGAGAACGAGATGATCCTTCAGGATCTTGGCCGCGTGCGAGACCGCGTCCTCGGGGGCGATCGTCCCGTTCGTCCACACCTCGAGGATCAGCCGGTCGTAGTCGGTCTTCTGGCCGACGCGCGTCTCCTCGACGCGGAACGTCACGCGCCGCACCGGCGAGTAGAGGGAATCGACCGCGACCACGCCGATCGGGGATTCCTCGAGCGGCTGCTGGTCCGCCGCCACGTACCCGCGGCCCACGTTCACGCCGACCTGCATCTTGAGCGAGGCGCCCTTGTCGAGCGACGCGATATGAAGGGTCGGGTTCAGAACCGTCATCCCCGCGGGGACCTCGAAGAGATCCGCCGTCACCTCGCCCGGGCCCTCGACATCGAGCGCCAGCGGCTTCGGCTCGTCGCCGTCGAGCCGGATCACCAGGTTCTTGAGGTTCAAAACGATATCCGTGACGTCCTCGACGACGCCCGGAAGGGTCGTGAACTCGTGCCGGGCGCCCTCGATCTTCACGTAGTACGGAGCCGCTCCCTGCAAGGAAGAGAGAAGCACGCGACGGAGAGCGCTTCCGAGAGTGGTTCCGTATCCTCTCTCAAGCGGCTCGGCGACGAACTTTCCGTACGTCTCCGTGTGCGTCTCTTCTTCCCTCTGGATCGCCTTCGGCATCTGGAGACTCTTCCACTTCATCTTACGCCGCCCCCATGGACTACTTCGAGTAAAGCTCCACAATGAGCTGCTCGTTCACATTCGCCGGAATCGCGTCGCGCGCGGGCATCTCCATTATGTGGCCGGAGAGCTTGTCGATATCCCGGGAGAGCCACGCGCAGAGCTGGTCCTCCCGGCGCCGTTCCTTCACTTCCTTAAAGACATGAAGCGATCGGCTCTTCTCGGCGACCTGCACGACCTCCCCTCTCGCGAGCCCATACGAGGGGATGCTGACCTTGCGCCCGTTGACCTGAAAGTGGCCGTGACGGACGAGCTGCCGCGCCGCCGAGCGGGAGGGCGCGAACCCGAGACGGAAGACGACATTGTCGAGGCGCCTCTCGAGCAGCCGGAGCAGGTTGTCTCCGGTCACGCCCGGCTGCCGCTCGGCTTCCGCGAAGTACTTCCGGAACTGCCTCTCGAGAATGCCGTAGATCCTTCTCGCTTTCTGTTTCTCTCTGAGCTGCAATGCGAAGTCCGATTGCTTCCGGCGCGGACGCTGGCCGTGCTCGCCGGGAGCATACCCGCGCCGATCGAAGCTGCACCTCGGGGAGAAACAACGATCCCCCTTCAGGAAGAGCTTCGCCCCTTCCCGCCGGCACAGCTTGCACTTCGCGTCGGTGTATCGTGCCATTCCCTTCCTCCGTGCGAACCGACGGCCCCCCGGCCGGGGCTCACTCTAGACGCGGCGCCTCTTCGGTGGCCGACAACCGTTGTGCGGAATCGGCGTCACGTCCCGAATCGACGAGATATCGAGGCCCGCAGCTTGCAGAGAGCGGATAGCGGCCTCGCGCCCCGCTCCCGGTCCCTTGACCAGGACTTCCACTTTCCTCAGCCCCATGGAGAGCGCCACCTTCGCCGACTCCTCGGCGGCGAGCTGCGCCGCGAACGGCGTGCTCTTCTTCGAGCCCTTGAACCCGATCCGCCCGGCGCTCGACCACGAAACAACGTTCCCCTTCGAGTCCGTAATCGTCACGATCGTGTTGTTGAACGTGGACTGAATGTGCGCCGTGCCGTACGGCTCGACCCGTTTGTCTTTCCGTTTCTTCTTCTTTTCCTTCGGGGGTGCCAAGCGCGGACCTCCTCTCCCCGGTCTTCCCGCGGAGCGCTGCGGGGCCGACCCGCCTTACGACTTCTTCTTCATGACGCCCGAACCCTTCTTCGGGCCTTTTCTCGTGCGCGCGTTCGTGCTCGTTCTTTGACCGCGCACGGGGAGTCCTCTCCGGTGGCGGAGGCCGCGATACGTCCCGATGTCCATGATCCGCTTGATGTTCATGGCCACCTCGTTGCGCAGGGCTCCCTCGACCTTGTGCTCGTTCTCGATGATCTTCCGGAGCTTGGCCGTGTCTTCCTCCGACAAGCTCTTCGCGCGGAGATCGGGGTTCACGCCCGCCGCCGCGAGAATCTTCCGCGACGTCGAGAACCCGATCCCGTAGATGTAGGTCAGAGCGACCTCGATGCGCTTCTCGGCCGGGAGATCGACCCCAGCGATACGGGCCACCGGCGACCCTCCTTTCCTCGAAACCTAAAGCATCACTGCTGTTTCTGTTTATGCCGCGGGTTCTTCTTGCAGATGACCCGCACGATCCCATTTCGTTTCACGATCTTGCAGTTCTCGCAGATCTTCTTTACCGACGCCCGCACTTTCATCGCAACTCACCTCGCATCCGCGTTCGCTTCTACTTGTATCGATAAATGATCCGGCCGCGGCTGAGGTCGTACGGAGACAGCTCGACCGTGACCTTGTCCCCGGGCAGGATTCGGATGAAGTGCATGCGAATCTTCCCGGAGATATGGGCCAGGACTCGATGGCCGTTCTCGAGTTCCACCCGGAACATCGCGTTCGGGAGGGGCTCGATCACGGTTCCCTCGACCTGCACCGCCTGTTCTTTCGCCATCCTTCCTCCCTAGCTCGTGAGGATGTCGGGGCCGTTCTTGCGCACGGCGACCGTGTGCTCGAAGTGCGCGCTGAGCGACCGGTCCGCGGTCACCACGGTCCAATCATCCTCGAGGAACCGTACGTCGGGGCCGCCCGCGTTCACCATCGGCTCGATCGCGAGGACCATCCCCTCTCGAAGACGCACTCCTTTTCCGGGGCGCCCGTAGTTCGGGACCTGCGGGTCCTCGTGCATGTTGCGGCCGATGCCGTGCCCGACCAACTTGCGGACGATCGAGAACCCTTGCGCTTCCACCTCGCTCTGCACCGCGTGGGAGATATCGCCGAGACAGTTCCCGGGGCGCGCCATCTCGATCCCCTTGTAGAGCGCCGCGCGCGTCGCATCGAGAAGTCTCTTCGCTTCGTCGCCGATCTCCCCGACCGGGAACGTCGCCGCCGAATCTCCGTGGAAGCCGTTCTTGTAAGCGCCCACGTCGATCCCGACGATGTCTCCCTCTTTCAGCGCCCTATTACCGGGTATTCCGTGCACGACCTCCTCGTTGATCGAGGCGCAGATGCTCGCGGGGTACCCGTTGTATCCCTTGAAGGACGGCTCCGCACCGCGCGATCGGATGTGCGCGGCGATCAGCTCGTCCAGCTCCTCCGTCGTCACGCCCGGAGCGATCTTCTCCGCCGCGAGGCGAAGCGCGCTCGCGACGATCGCCCCGCTCTCCCGCATCCTCTCGATCTCCTCGTCCCTCTTCAGAATGATCATGCCGCCCCCGCAGCCGTTACCGCCGCCCGCGGAGCCGTCCTTTCTTCATGAAACCGTCGTAATGCCGCATCAACAGGTGCGACTCGATCTGCTGCAGGGTGTCCAGACCGACGCCGACGACGATCAGAAGGCTCGTCCCCCCAAAATAGAACGGGACGTTGAACCGGCTGATCAGGAAGATCGGCAGGATCGTGATGAGGGCGAGGAAGATCCCTCCCGGGAGCGTGATCCGGGTGAGGATCCGGTCGATGTACTCGGACGTCCTCTTGCCCGGGCGGATTCCCGGAATGAACCCGCCGTACTTCCTCATGTTATCCGCGAGGTCCGCGGGGTTGAAGATGATCGCCGTATAGAAGTACGCGAAGAAGACGATCACCACCGAATACGCGATGTTGTACAGCGCCGTGTCCGGCGCGAAGAGGTTCGCGAGACTCTGAAACGCCTCGCTGTTGTGGAAGAACATCGTGGCCGCCGTCGAGGGGAACATCAGAACCGATTGGGCGAAGATGATCGGGATGACGCCCGCGGTGTTCACCCGAAGCGGAATGTGCGTGCTCTGCCCGCCGTACACCTTGCGCCCGACGATGCGTTTCGCGTATTGAACGGGAATCCGTCTTTGGCCCTGCGTGATCATGATCACCGCCGCGGTGATCGCGACCATCACGATGACGAGAAACGCCATGAGGAACGGGGAGAGTGTTCCCGCACGGAGCATGGCGAATGTCGTAATGGCGTCGATCGGGAACTGCGCGACGATCCCGATGAAGATGATCAGCGAGATCCCGTTCCCGATCCCCCGCTCCGTGATCTGCTCGCCGAGCCACATGATGAAGACCGTCCCGGACGTCATCGTGAGAACCGTCAGGAAGCGGAACGCCCATCCGGCCGCGGGAACAACGGGAGCGGTTTGGTCTTCGACGGGAACGGTGAGACTCTCGAGGAAGATGCTGATCCCATAGCCCTGGATAATTGAAAGGACCACGGTCCCGTACCGCGTGTACTGGTTGATCTTCCGGCGCCCTTCCTCGCCTTCCTTCTGGAGCCTTTCGAAATACGGAATCACCGCCGTCAAGAGCTGGAGGATGATCGACGCGCTGATGTTCGGCATGATGCCGAGCGCGAAGATCGTCGCCTTCGAGAGGTTCCCGCCCGCGAAGAGATCGTACAGCCCGAACAGGGTCCCCTGGTTCTGGCGGAAGAAATAGCCGAGCGCCGCCGTGTCCACGCCGGGGGTGGGCACGTGGCTTCCGATTCGATAGACCACGAGGAGGGCGAGCGTGAAGAGAACGCGCCTCCTGAGCTCCGGTATCTTAAAGATGTTTTGTATCTTGCCGATCACGTTCGCTTCCTTCGTGTCTCGACCGTTATTCCAACAGGGTGACTCGGCCCCCGGCCGTCTCGACCTTCTCGCGCGCCGCGGCGCTCACGGCGTGCACCGACACGCGGACCACGATCTCGACGCTTCCCTTGCCGAGCAGCTTGAGCGGCGCGTTCGGATTCCGAATGATCCTCTTCTCCGCGAGGATCTCGGGCGTTATCTCTTCGATCCCCTCGCAGCGGGCGAGGTCCCCCACGTTCACGATCTGGTACGTCTTGCGAAACGGGTTCTTGAAGCCGCGCTTCGGGAGGCGCCTCTGCAAGGGCATCTGGCCCCCCTCGAACCACGGCTGGACCGTGTTCCGGGCCCACTGGCCTTTCGCGCCCCGCCCGCTCGTCTTCCCCGTTCCGCTCGCCTCGCCGCGTCCGAGGCGCTTCCGCCGCCGAACCGCTCCGGGACCGGGCTTCAGGTTCTCCAGCTTGAAGGCCATGTGTCAGTCCACCTCCTCGACCCGCAGCAGATGGCGCACCTTGGCGATCATGCCGCGGATCTGGGGCGTGTCGTCGTGAACCACCGCTTCGTGCAAGCGGTGAATCCCTAATGTCCGAATCGTTACCTTCTGAACTTTTTGTCGCCCGATCGCCGAGCGGATCTGAACGATCTTCAGCCTACTCATTCCCCGTCTCCGCTCTCTCCGCGACCGCTTCCATCCCGAAGAGTTGCCGCACGGACATGCCGCGGGACTTGGCGACCGCCCCGGCGCGGCGCATCTTGTTCAGCGCGTCCATCGTGGCGGCCACGACATTGTGCGGATTGCTTGAACCAAGAACCTTGGTGAGCACGTTCCGCACTCCAGCCGCTTCCATGATCGCGCGCACCGCGCCCCCCGCGATCACGCCGGTTCCGTCCGAGGCCGGCTTCATCCACACGCGCCCCGCTCCCTTTCGGCCGACGACCTCGTGAGGGATCGTCGTCCCCAGCATTGGGATCGGCTTCATCGCCTTCCGGGCGGCCTCGGTCCCCTTGCGGATCGCCTCGGCCACCTCGCGTGCCTTCCCGAGCCCCGTGCCGACGCGGCCCTGGCCGTCGCCGACCGCCACCAAGGCGGTGAAGCTGAACCGGCGTCCGCCCTTCACGACCTTGGCGACGCGGTTGATGTAGATTACGCGTTCCTGAAGCTCGTCCCGTTCCGCATCCTCTCGGGGCGCAGGCCCCCTCTTCTGCCTCATCAAGGTGGAACTCTCCCCTAGAACTCGAGCCCTTCTTTGCGCGCGGCTTCCGCGAACGCCCGGACCCGGCCGTGGTAGGCGTACCCGCCGCGATCGAACCGCACCTTCCGAATACCCAACTCGAGGGCCCGGCGCGCCATTGTCTTGCCCAGCTCGGCGCTCTTCGCGGTCTTTCCCTTCGCCTCGGTCGCCGCCGCTTGGAACTCCTTCGACGTCGACGTGATCGAGAGAATCGTCTTTGCCCGCTCGTCGTCGACGATCTGGGCGCTCATGTGCTTGAGGCTTCGGAATACCGAAAGCCGCGGCCGTTCCGCTCCGCCGGAGATCTTCTTCCGGACCCTCGCCTTTCGCCTCAGCCTTCCTTCGTTCCTGAGGCCCGCCTTCGACTTCATCGAACTTCCCCCAGCGCCCGGCCTGCCTAGGCGGTCGCCTTGCCCGCCTTCCGCCGGATCACTTCCTCGAGATACTTGACGCCCTTTGCGTTGTACGGCTCCGGCGGCCGGAACGAGCGGATCTTCGCCGCCGTCTCGCCGACGAGCTTCTTGTCGATCCCGCGCACGACGACCCGATTGCCGGCCACCTCGATCTCGATGCCGTCCGGAATCGGGTAGTTGACCGGATGCGCAAGCCCGAGGAAGAGCTGAAGCTCTTTTCCTTGAAGCTGCGCGCGGTATCCCACGCCGTTGATCTCCAATGCGCGCTCGTAGCCCTGCGTCACGCCGATGATCATGTTGGCGATCAGGGTCCGCGTTAGGCCGTGAAGCGACCGCTGCGGGCCGCCGTCGGAGGAACGGCTCACGCGCACCGCTCCGCCGTCGACCTCGACCTTGACGTCGGAGTGGACGGTGATCGCCTGCTTCCCCTTCGGCCCGGTCACCTCCAGACGGCCCTCCTGCAGGCTGACCTGCACACCGCTCGGAATCGCGACCGGGAGCTTGCCAATGCGGGACATAGTTACCTCCGAACCGGCCGCTACCAGACGTAGCAGAGCAGCTCTCCGCCGATCCCCAGCTTCCGGGCCTCTTTGTCCGTCAGGATCCCTTGCGAGGTCGAGAGGATCGCCGTTCCGATCCCGTCGTACACGCGCGGAATGCCGCTTCGTCCCACGTAACGGCGAAGGCCGGGAGTGCTCGCGCGCCTGAGGCCCGTGATCACGCGCTCCCCCGCCGGGTCGTACTTCAGATAGACGCGAATCGACCCCTGGCGGCCGTCGTCGATCACCCGATACTTCGAGATGTACTTCTCTCGAAGCAGAACCTTCGCGATTTCAACCTTCAGATTGGAGCGCGGGATATCGACCCGCTTGTGCTTCGCCCGATTCGCATTGCGAATGCGGGTGAGCATGTCCGCCACCGGATCCGTCATCGACATGTACAGGCTCCCCGTTCCTCGGAAGCGGTTTCCTACCAGCTCGCCTTCACGACTCCCGGGATCTCGCCCCTGAGGGCCAGCTCCCGGAAGCAGATCCGGCAGATTCCGAATTTCCTCATGTACGCGCGCGGCCGCCCGCAGCGGTGGCAGCGGCGGCGGCGGCGGACCATGAACTTCGGCTTCCGATTCGTCTTCTCAATGAGCGCTTTTCTCGCCAATCGAGACTCCTTTTCCCTGCTACTTTCTGCGGAACGGCATTCCGAGAAGCTCGAGAAGGGTCATCCCCTCCTCGTCCGTTCGCGCCGTCGTCACGATCACGACGTCCATCCCCTGGATCTTCGCCACCTTGTCGTAATCGATCTCGGGGAAGACGATCTGCTCCTCCATGCCGAGCGTGTAGTTGCCGCGGCCGTCGAACGACCGGGTCGGGACGCCGCGGAAGTCGCGAATTCGCGGAATCGCGACGTTCACGAGCCGGTCGAAGAACTCCCACATCCGCCTTCCGCGCAGGGTTACCGCGCATCCGACCGGCATCCCTTCGCGGATCTTGAAATTCGCGATCGACTTGCGGGCGCGCCGAACGCTCGGCCGCTGCCCGGTGATCGCCGCCAAGTCGCCCATCACCGCGTCGAGGACTTTCGCGTCCTGCGGCGCCTCCTTGACGCCCATATTGACCACGATCTTCTCGAGCGTCGGAACCTGCATGACGTTGCCGTAACCGAAACGCTTCTTCATCTCCGGCAGGACGCTCGTCTTGTATTGTTCTTTCAGGCGAATCACGTTCCGCACTCCCCGACGGCCTCTAGCCGATCACTTCCCCGGTCTTCCGGGCGACACGGACCTTCTTGCCGTCCGCCAGCTCCTTGTGACCGACCTTCGTCGGCTTGTTGTCGTAGTAGAGCATCACGTTCGACACGTGGATCGGAGCTTCTCTCTCGAGGATTCCGCTCTGATCGCCGGGCCGCCGCGCCTTTCGATGCCGCTTGACGAAGTTCACCCCTTCGACGAGAAGGCGCGACTTCTTCCGGTCCACGCTGAGGACCTTCCCGGTCTTTCCCTTGTCCTCGCCCGAGATGACGATCACGATATCGTTCTTCTTGATCTTCACGGCTCAGAGCACCTCCGGAGCCAGCGAGACGATCCGCATGAACTGGCGCTCGCGAAGCTCCCGCGCCACCGGGCCGAAGATTCGCGTTCCCCTCGGCTCCTTCTGATCGTTGATGAGGACCGCGGCGTTCTCGTCGAAACGAATGTACGATCCGTCGCGGCGGCGGATCTCTTTCTTCGTGCGGACCACGACCGCCTTCACGACATCGCCCTTCTTCACCTGCGCGCCCGGGAGAGCGTCTTTCACGGCGCAGATCACGATGTCGCCGATGCGGGCGTACCGTCTTCTCGTTCCGCCCAGCACCCGGAAGCACATCACCCTCCGGGCGCCGGAATTGTCCGCCACGGAGAGTATCGTTTGTGCTTGAATCATCTCCGAGCTCCTCTCCGAATCCTAGGCTTCTTCGTGGCGCCGGACGATCTCCACCAGACGCCAGCGCTTCATCTTCGAAAGAGGCCGCGTCTCCATGACACGCACCAGATCGTTCACGCGCGCTTCGTTGTTCTCGTCGTGCACGTAGATCTTCGAGGTCCTCTTCACGATCTTCCCGTAAACAGGATGCGGAGAGCGCCGCTCGATCGCGACGACCGCCGTCTTGTCGGCCCCGTGCTTCACCACGCGCCCGATCCGGACCTTCCTTCTCGCTCTCGTTTCGTTCATCCCTCAAGGCCTCCCGGAGCCGTCCTCACTTCTTGTCCTCGGTGCCGGCCGCGCGGGCAGCGCCGGCGCCGAGGTGCCGGATCCCCTTCTCGTCTTCGCAAAGCACCGTCCGGATTTGTGCGATCTCTCGACGGATCAAGCGAAGTCGAAGAGGGTTGTCGAGGGCGCGCGTCGCAGCATTGAAACGCAGATTGAACAGCTCCTCTTGGAGGTCGGATTCGCGCTGCTTCAGCTCCGCGCGGCTCATCTCGCGCAGTTTGAACGTCTTCATGATCAGTCCGCCAGCTCTTCGCGGGAGATCACCTGGGTGCGGATCGGCAGCTTCGCCGCCGCGAGAAGGAGCGCCTCCCGCGCAAGCTCTCTCGATATCCCTTCGATCTCGAACAACACTCGGCCAGGCCGCACGACGGCCACCCAGTACTCCGGAGCTCCCTTCCCCTTTCCCATTCGGGTTTCGGCCGGCTTCTGAGTCACCGGCTTGTCCGGGAAGATCCGGATCCAGACCTTGCCGCCGCGCTTGACGTGGCGGGTCAGGGCCACGCGAGCCGCCTCGATCTGGCGGTTCGTGATCCAGCCCGGATCGGCCGCCTGCAGCCCGTAGTCGCCGAAGCTGATCTCATGCCCGCGCCTCGCGACGCCTCGCATGCGACCGCGCTGCTGCTTGCGGTACTTCGACTTCTTCGGCATCAACATCGCGATCGCCCTTTCTTAGCGGCGCTCGCCCGCCGCGTGCCCCGCGGCGGGTTCGCCCCATCCGCCCCTCTTCCTCCCAATCACCTCTCCCTTGAAGACCCAAACTTTCACGCCGATACAACCGAACGTCGTGATGGCGGTCGCCTGCGCGAAATCGATGTCCGCCCTCAACGTGTGGAGAGGGATGCGTCCTTCCTTATATCCCTCGCTTCGGGCCATCTCCGAGCCGCCGAGGCGCCCGGCACAGCCGATCTTGATCCCCTTCGCCCCCATGCGCATGGCCGAGGAAACCGCCTTCTTCATCGTGCGGCGGAACGAGACCCGCCCCACGAGCTGGTGGGCGATGTGCTCGGCGATGAGCTGGGCGTTGGTCTCCGCGCGATCGACCTCTTTGATGTTGATGTAGATCTCTTTCTTCGTGAGGTGCTGAAGCTCGTCGCGGAGCTGGTCGACTTCCTGCCCCTTGCGTCCGATCACGATCCCGGGACGCGCCGTATGAATCATGATCGTGACCTTCTTCGGCGCCCGGTCGATCTCGACCTTGGCGATCCCGGCGCGCTGCAGCCGGGTCCGGATGTACTTCCGGATGAAGAGGTCTTCCTTCAGAAGGTTCGCGTAGTTCCTCGTCGCGAACCACCGCGAGTCCCACGTCTTGATGATGCCGAGCCGGAGACCGACCGGATTCGTTTTCTGGCCCAAACTACTTCTCCCCCTTCGCGGTCTTGCGAAGCCCCACGACGATCGTGATATGGCTCGAGCGTTTCCGGATCCTCGTCGCCCTTCCCATCGCCCGAGGCAGAAAGCGCCGGAGCATGGGCCCCTCGTTGGCGTACGCCGTCTTCACGTACAGATCGCTGCTCTGGATCTTCATGGTCCCTTCGCCGGCCAGGGCGTTCGCCACCGCGGAGTTCAGGATCTTGGTGATGATCCGCGCCCCGCGGACATGGGCCGCGCGCAGCGTCCGGAGCGACTCCTCCACCCCGCGCCCCTGAATGAGGCGAAGCACCATGCGGGCCTTCCGCGGAGGAATCCTCGTGTAGCGAGCGTGAGCCTTGGCCTCGCCCGACTTCTCAGTCTTTCCTTCCATCCCTCAGCCCTTTCGACCGCACCGAACGCGCCTCACTTCGAGGCCGGCGCCTTCGACTTCTCTTTCTTGCCTCCGTGCGCGCGGAACGTGCGCGTGGGAGCGAACTCCCCGAGCTTGTGGCCCACCATGTTCTCGGTGATGTACACCGGTATGAACTTGTTCCCATTGTGAACCGCGAGCGTGTGGCCCACGAACTCCGGCGAGATGGTGGATCGGCGCGACCAGGTCTTGATGACTTGGCGATCGCCGCTCCGATTCATCTTCTCGATCTTCTTCGAGAGATGCTCGTCGATGAAGGGACCTTTCTTCAGCGATCGGGCCATATCTTCCTCCGGGCTCCGCGACTACTTCTTGCGGCGCCTGATGATCACCTCGTCCGATTTCTTCCGTCTCTTCCTCGTCTTGTACCCGCGGGTCGGGACGCCCCACGGCGTGACGGGGTGGCGGCCGCCCGAGGACCTCCCCTCGCCGCCGCCGTGCGGGTGATCGATCGGGTTCATCGCGACGCCGCGCACGCTCGGCCGCCGTCCGAGCCAGCGCGAACGCCCCGCCTTGCCGCCTACTTGGTTCTCGTGCTCGATGTTGCCGACCTGTCCGACCGTCGCCCGGCACTCCAAATGAACCTGGCGGATCTCGCCCGACGGCAAGCGAAGGACCGCGTACTTCCCTTCCTTCGCAAGAAGCTGCGCGTACGTGCCGGCGCTCCTGGCGATCTGCGCCCCCTTCCCGGGCCGCATCTCGATATTGTGGATCTGGCTTCCGAGCGGGATTCTCCGGATCGGAAGCGAGTTCCCCTCGCGGATCTCCGACTCGGGGCCGTCCTGAATCGGATCGCCGACCTTCACGCCGTGCGGCGCGAGGATGTAGCGGCGCTCTCCGTCCGCGTACAGAACCAACGCGATCCGCGCCGAACGGTTCGGATCGTACTCGATGCTCTCCACGCGGCCGGGCACCCCGCCCTTGTCCCTGCGGAAGTCGATCAGGCGGTAACGGCGCTTGTGGCCGCCGCCCTGATGCCGGACCGTGATCCGCCCCTGGTTGTTGCGCCCCGAGTTCTTCCGCAGAGGCTCCACGAGCTCCTTCCGCGGCTTATCCTTGGTGATCTCCGCGAAATCGGAGACCGCCCGGTATCGGAGCGTCGAGGTCGTCGGCTTGAATTTCCGAATGCCCATCGTGCCGTTCCTTCTCCGAAGCCCCCCGCCGGCGGGCGGCGAGGCTTAGACCTGCTCGAAGACCGGTATGCTCTCGCCCTTTCGGACGGTCACCGCCGCGCGCTTTCGATCCGGCGTCTTCCCGACGAAACGCCCGCGGCGGCGGAGCTTCCCCCGCGCGTACCATGTGGTGATCTTTTCCACATGAACCTTAAAGATCTCCTCTACCGCGGCCTTGATCTGGATCTTGTTCGCGTCCGTCGCGACCTCGAACACGTACTTGTTTTCGGCGGCGCGAAGGTTCGACGTCTTTTCCGTCACCACCGGCCTGAGAACGATCTTCCTCGCCTCCATGGTCCTACTCCGCTTTCTCGATCGCCCGGAGCGCCTCGGCGGTGAAAACGACCCTGCCGACGCGGACGGCGTCGTACGTGTTCAGGTTGCCGACGGTCGTGACGGCCAGGCGCGGAAGATTCCGCACCGACTTGAAGACGTTCTCGTCGAACCGGTCGAGCACCAAGAGACACTTCTCCCGGTCCTTCGCGACGCGTTTCCAGAAATCCGCGAACACTTTGCTCTTCGGCGCGTCCATCCGGGGGCACGCGTCGATCACGGTGATCGCGCCTCGCCCCGCCTTGTCCGAGAGAACCGAGAGGAGCGCCAAGCGGCGGATCTTCTTCGGGATGCGCATCGTGTAGTCCCGCGGGTGCGGTCCGTGGATCCGCCCGCCCCCGACCCAGAGGGGGGACGTCGACGTCCCCGATCGAGCGCGTCCCGTCCCCTTCTGCCGCCACGGCTTCTTTCCGGACCCCGACACCTCGTGCCGAGTCTTGGTCGACGAGGTCCCCTGCCTCTGGTTCGCCAGGAGGGCCTTCACCGCCTCGTAGACCGCCTGCTGCCTGGGCCGGACCGCAAATGCGAAATCCGGGAGCGCGACCGTTCCCTTCTCCCGGCCCTCGAAAGTCTGGAGCATTGCTTCCGCCATGATTCGCTCCCTTACACCTTGATCTCGATATCGACCCCGGCGGGAAGATCGAGCCGGCCCAGGGCGTCGATCGTCTGCGGCGTGGAGTCGAAGATCTCGATCAAACGCTTGTGCGTGCGGATCTCGAACTGTTCCCGCGACTTCTTGTCGATGTGCGGCGACCGAAGAACCGTGTAGACGGTCTTCTTCGTCGGGAGCGGAATCGGTCCCGAAATCCGGGCGCCGGTTCTCTTCGCCGTCTGCACGATCTCCGCCGTCGACTTGTCGAGAACCTCATGGTCGTAGGCGCGCAACCGAATGCGTATTCTCTGACCTGCCACGTTTCTCACCTCCGCGGCGTCGGCTACGCCGCGCCTACCGTATGCTCTCCCGAGGGGCGTCCGCCTCGCGGGCGCCGCGTCGCTTTTCGTTCACGATTCAAGAGATCGCGGGACGAGCCCGAAGCATCCATCCGATTCGCGCTCCTCGCCGCGTCCCCGTTTGCTCTTACCGGCTCCATCCGCCTAGAGACCCCTCATTCGGCTGATCAGCGCAGCCGCGATCCTCGAGGGAATCTCCTCGTATCGCAGGAACTGCATCGTGTAGAGCGCGCGCCCCTGCGTCAGCGACCGGATCGCCGTCGCGTAGCCGAACATCTCCACGAGCGGAACGATCGCCGTCACGATCTTCGCGTCCGCCCTCTGCGCGCTTCCGGAAATCTGCCCGCGACGCCCGTTGAGGTCTCCGATCACCGGCCCGAGAAACTCCTCGGGAACCACGACCTCGACCGTCATCATCGGCTCGAGTAGAATCGGATCCGCCTGCCGGACGGCATCCTGGAGAGCCATCGACGCGGCGGTGCCGAAGGCGACGTCGGTCGAATCGACGTCGTGATACGAACCTCCGACGAGACGCGCACGGATCCCGGTCATCTCGTAGCCGGCCAAGACGCCGCTCCCCATCGCTCCCCGCAGGCCCTGCTCGATCGGCCCGAGGAATTGCCTCGGGATCACGTCGGACGAGATGCCGTTCTCGAACTCGAACTGCTTCGCCGCGTCGATCGACGCGACCTCGAGGATCACGTGCGCGTATTGGCCGCGCCCGCCGCTCTGACGAACGAACTTCATATCCGAACGAGCCGTGCCGCGGATCGTTTCCCGGTACGCGACCTGCGGCTTGCCGATGTTCGCCCCGACACCGAACTCCCGCGCCATGCGCGTTGTGATCACGTCGAGATGAAGCTCTCCCATCCCGGAGATGATCGTCTGGCCGGTCTCTTCGTCGACCCGATAGCGGAACGTCGGATCCTCCTCGGCCATGCGCGCGAGCGACGAGGAGAGCTTCTCCTCGTCCGCTTTCGTCTTGGGTTCGATGGCGACCGAGATCACCGGATTCGGGAAGGTCATCGACTCGAGGGCGATCGGATGCTTCAGATCGCAGAGCGTATCCCCCGTGACCACGTTCTTCAGACCGACCGCCGCGACGATATCGCCGGCGAAGATCTCGTCGATCTCGGTCTGCTTGTTCGCGTGCATCTGAAGGATCCTTCCGATCCGCTCCTTGCGGCCCGTTCTCGGGTTCAGGACGACATCCCCGCTCTTCAGCGTCCCCGAGTACGCCCGCAGATACGAGAGCTTGCCGACGTAGTAGTCGGCGCTGATTTTGAACGCGAGCGCAGAGAACGGCTCGCCGTCCGAGGGCCTCCGCGCCAGCGTCTTGCCGGTCGTCGGATGCGTCCCCTCGATCGGCGGGACGTCGGTCGGGGAAGGGAGATACTCCACGACCGCGTCGAGGAGTCTCTGGACTCCTTTGTTCCGGAGCGCCGATCCGCAAAGAACCGGCATGACGTGAACGCCGACCGTCGCCGCGCGGATCGCCCGTCGGACGTCCTCCTCGGAGACGGGGCGCCCCTCGACGTACTTCTCGAGAAACGCGTCGTCGTACTCCGCGATCGCCTCGAGAAGCTCCGCGCGCGCCTCGTTCGCTTCGGCGGCGAACTCCGCGGGGATCTCCTCCTCGCGGAACTGCGCGCCAAGCGATTCGTCGTCGTACACGACCATCTTCATGCGCACGAGATCGACAAGACCCCGAAAGCGCTCTCCTTCCCCCGTCGGGATCTGGATCCGTACGGCATTCGCCCCGAGCTTCTCGCGCATCATGCGCACCACCCGGCGAAAGTCGGCCCCCAGCCGGTCCATCTTGTTGATGAAGGCGAGCCGCGGGATGCCGTACTTGTCCGCCTGCCGCCACACGGTCTCCGACTGCGGCTCCACGCCGCCGACGGAGCAAAAGACCGCGACGGCTCCGTCCAAGACCCGGAGAGACCGCTCCACCTCGACCGTGAAGTCGACGTGCCCGGGCGTATCGATTATGTTAACCCTGCAGTCTTTCCAGAAGCAGGTCGTCGCGGCCGACGTAATGGTGATCCCGCGTTCCCGCTCCAGGTCCATCCAATCCATGACGGTCGTGCCGTCGTGCACCTCGCCCATCCGATGAACCCGGCCGGTGTAGTAGAGAATCCGC
Source organism: Candidatus Eisenbacteria bacterium (assembly GCA_016867715.1). NCBI lineage: Bacteria > Candidatus Eiseniibacteriota > Candidatus Eiseniibacteriota bacterium. The sequence goes on from VGIW01000012.1 coordinate 25,802, forward strand.
TCGGTGGTGGTCGTCTTCCCGGCATCGATATGCGCCATGATACCGATGTTGCGCACCTTCTCGAGCGCGTATTGACGACCCATGACGGACCTCTCGCTCACCCATCTCCCGCGACGCTCTCTTCGACCGTTCGTCGCGGCGGGACTCGCGCGACCTCGAACACGCGGTAGCGCTTGGCGTTTCAGGAAGTAGGAGGATTCTCGTAACTCTTGTCAGACCCAATTCGTCATCCCACGACTGGTTGGGAACGGTTACGCTTGGACACTACCAACGGTAGTGGGCGAAAGCCTTGTTCGCTTCCGCCATCTTGTGCGTGTCCTCTCTCTTCTTGATCGTGCCCCCTTCTTTCTTCGAAGCGGCCACAAGCTCCGCGGCCAGTTTCTCCTCCATCGACTTCTCCGATCGCGCCGTGGAGTAGTCGATGATCCAACGAATCGCAAGGGACGTCCGCCGTTCCGGGCGGACCTCGACGGGAACCTGATACGTGGCGCCGCCGACCCTGCGGGACTTCACCTCGAGAACGGGCTTCGCGTTGGAGATCGCCTGCTTGAAGACCGTGATGCCCGGCTGGCCGGTCTTCTGCTCGATGATATCCATCGCCCGATAGAACACCCTCTCCGCCGTGCTCCTCTTGCCGCGGCTCATGAGCGAGCTGATGAACTTGGTCACGAGAAGGCTCCCGTGAACCGGATCCGGCAAGGGATTGCTGCGCGGAACGTATTTCTTCCTCGGCATGGCTTCTACTTCTTCGGTCTCCGCGTTCCGTACTTGGAACGGCTCTGCGTTCGTCCTTCTACCCCCGAGGCGTCGAGCGCCCCGCGGACGATGTGATAACGAACTCCGGGAAGGTCCTTCACCCTGCCCCCTCTCACGAGAACGAGGGAATGCTCCTGCAGGTTGTGCCCTTCCCCGGGAATGTAGCTCGTCACCTCGATTCCGTTTTGGAGCCGCACACGAGCCACCTTCCTGAGCGCCGAGTTCGGCTTCTTCGGGGAGGTCGTGTACACGCGAATGCAGACCCCGCGCTTCTGCGGCGAGCTCTGCAGCGCCGGCGCTTTCGTCTTCTTTTTCAAGACCTTGCGGCCCTTGCGGACCAGCTGATTGATCGTGGGCAAAAACGCACCCTCCGAGACGGAACCCGTTTCAGTTCAAAGGCATAGAACTGCTATTGTCTCCGCCTTTCTACTTGCTGTCAAGAATTTTTTCCTGCTCGTCCCCCGGCTCTTCCGGCTCCAGATCTGCTTCCGCCGCAACGACTTGCTGCTCCTCTTCGAGCGGTTCGGGCTCCTCCAGGCGGATCCGGCGGCAATGCCCGACGCCCGTCCCCGCCGGGATCAGGTTCCCCATGATCACGTTCTCTTTCAGCCCGAGGAGATGGTCGGTCGCCCCCCGAATCGCTGCTTCCGTCAGCACCCGGGTCGTCTCCTGGAACGAAGCGGCCGAGACGAAGCTCTCGGTCGAGAGAGACGCCTTCGTGATGCCGAGCAGAAGCGGCTGGAACGTGGCGGGCTTTCCCCCCTCCGCGACGAGGCGCTCATTCTCGTCGCGCACAAGCGCCTTCGACACCTGATCTCCCTCGAGAAAGACCGTGTCGCCCGGATCCTCGATCCGAACCTTCTGCAGCATCTGGCGCACGATCACCTCGATGTGCTTGTCGTTGATGCGGACGCCTTGGAGCCGGTAAACCTCTTGGATCTCGTTGACCAGATACTCCTGAACCGCGTTGTTCCCCTTGATGCGAAGGATGTCGTGCGGGTTGATCGGTCCCTCGGAGAGAGGTTCGCCCGCGTTGACGTGGTCCCCCTCTCGGACCATCAGGTGCTTGCCGTGCGGGATCAGGTATTCCTTCTCCGCGCCCGACTCGTGCGCCACGACCAACCGCCGCATTCCGCGGACGCGCCCCGAGAACTTCACGATCCCGTTGATCTCGGTCACGACCGCGGCGTCCTTCGGCTTGCGCGCCTCGAAGAGCTCGGCGACGCGCGGGAGACCTCCGGTGATGTCCCGAGTCTTTGAAATCTCGCGCGGCATCTTGGCGAGGACCTGCCCGCCCTCGATCTCTTCTCCGTCCTGGCAGTCGAGCCGCGCTCCGGTCGGGATGAGATACTCGGCCACCTTCCGCCCGCCGGGCGCGAGGATTCGGATCGTGGGGTGCAGGTTCTTCTCGCGAACGTCGATGATGACGCGCTGCCTGCGGCCCGTCTTGTCGTCCAACTCCTCGCGAACGGTGATGTCCTCGATGATGTCGACGAACTTCACCTGTCCCTTCTTCTCGGAGAGAATCGGCGCCGAATACGGATCCCACTCAAAGATGGGGTCCCCCTCGGCGACATGCTGGCCGTCCTTCACCTTCACGTTCGCGCCGTACGGAATCCGGTGCTTGGCCCGCACCCGGTCTTCCTGGTCCAGAACCTCCACCTCTCCGTGGCGCCCGATCGATACGTGCGAGCCGTCCGTGAGCTTCAGAAGCCGCACGCGCTCGCTGAAGCGGATCTTCCCGGCCAACCGCGCGTTGAGATAGTTCTCCTCGGTGATGCGCGCGGCGGCGCCGCCGATATGGAAGGTTCGAAGGGTGAGCTGGGTGCCCGGCTCGCCGATCGACTGCGCGGCGATCACGCCCGCCGCCTCGCCGAGGCTCACCATGCGCCCGTTTGCGAGATTGCGGCCGTAGCACTTCGCGCAGACGCCGCGCTTCGTCTCGCAGGTCAGCACGGACCGGATTCTGATCCACTCGATTCCTGCCTGGTCGATCTTCTCCGCGTGCTCCTCGCGGATTTCCTGTCCGGACTCGACGATCGTCTCGCCGGTGATCGGGTCGATCACGTCCTCAACCGCGACGCGACCGAGAACGCGATCCGCGAGCGGTTCGATGATCTTCTCCCCTTCTTTGAGAGGGGAGATGTCGAGGCCGAGAATCGTGCCGCAGTCATCCTCGGTGATGATGACGTCCTGCGCCACGTCCACCAGGCGGCGCGTGAGGTACCCGGCGTCGGCGGTCTTCAGAGCGGTGTCCGCGAGTCCCTTGCGGGCGCCGTGCGTCGAGATGAAGTACTCGAGCACGTTGAGACCCTCGCGGAAGTTGGAGACGATCGGGGACTCGATGATCTCGCCCACCCCTCCGGTGAGTTTCTTTTGGGGTTTCGCCATGAGACCGCGCATTCCGGCGAGCTGGCGGATCTGCTCCTTCGATCCGCGGGAGCGGGAGTCCGCCATCATGAAGATCGGGTTGAAGCCCCTCTCCGACTCGCCCATCCGCCGGAACATGTTGTCGGCGACCTCGTTCGTGCAGTGAGTCCAGATGTCGATGATCTTGTTGTAGCGCTCGAGATCGTGGATGTGGCCGCTGTCGTATGCGTCCTGGATCTTGCGCACCTGAGCCCACGCGGCCTGGATCAACCCTTCCTTCTCGGGGGGGACCATTACATCGTCGATGCCGACCGTGATGCCGGCGATCGTCGCGTAATAGAAGCCGAGATCCTTGAGCGCGTCCAAGAACTGCGCGGTCCGCTCGGGACCGAACAGGGAATGGCAACGGCCGACGAGATCCTCGATCGAGCCCTTGTGCAGAGACTCGTTGATGAAGCCGATCTCATCGGGGACGACTCGATTGAAGAAGATGCGCCCGACGGTCGTTTCGAGAAGCTTCCCGTTCACGCGCGCCTTGATGCGCGTGTTCAGCTCGACGACCCCGGCCTCGTAGGCGGATTCGACCTCGTCCGCGTCCGTGAACGCCATCCCTTCTCCCCGCGCGCCGTCCCTCGGATGGGTGAGGAAGTGAAGGCCAAGAACGATGTCCTGCGTCGGCGAGGCGAGAGGCTTCCCGCTTGCCGGCGCCAGGATGTTGTTGCTCGAAAGCATGAGCACGCGCGCCTCGATCTGCGCCTCGAATGAAAGCGGAACGTGCACGGCCATCTGATCGCCGTCAAAGTCCGCGTTGAATGCGGCGCACACGAGCGGGTGGATCCGAATCGCCTTCCCCTCCACGAGAACCGGCTGGAAGGCCTGAATCCCCAGGCGGTGCAGGGTCGGCGCACGGTTCAAGAGGACCGGGTGGTCCTTGATGATCTCCTCGAGAATGTCCCAGACCTCGGGCTTCTCGCGCTCGACGAGCTTCTTCGCGCTCTTCACCGTCTGGACGTAGCCCTTGTCCTCGAGCTTCTTGATGATGAACGGCTTGAAGAGCTCGAGGGCCATGTTCTTCGGCAGCCCGCATTGATGCAGCCGAAGCTCGGGCCCGACCACGATCACTGAGCGCCCCGAGTAGTCCACGCGCTTTCCGAGAAGGTTCTGGCGGAAGCGTCCCTGCTTTCCCTTGAGCATGTCGGAGAGGGACTTCAGGGGACGGTTCCCCGGGCCCCGCACCGCGCGCGTTCTTCTTCCGTTGTCGAAGAGCGCGTCGACCGCTTCCTGGAGCATTCGCTTCTCGTTCCGGAGAATCACTTCCGGCGCGCGGATCTCGATCAGCTTCTTGAGGCGGTTGTTCCGGTTGATCACCCGCCGGTAAAGATCGTTCAGGTCCGAAGTGGCGAATCGCCCGCCCTCGAGCGGAACGAGCGGGCGAAGATCGGGCGGAAGAACCGGGATGGTGTCGAGGACCATCCACTCCGGCTTGTTCCCCGACTTCCGGAAAGCTTCGACCACCTTGAGCCGCTTCAGGGTCTCCTTCTTCCGCTGAACGGAGACCTCCGTCTTGGCGATCACCCGAAGATCGTTCGAAAGATCCTCGATGCTGACCGCCTTCAAGAGCTTCTTGATCGCCTCCGCCCCCATGTCCGCATCGAAGCCGTCCGCGCCGAACTCCTTCCGGAGGGCGAGAAAACGGTCCTCGGAGAGCAGCTCCTTCAGTTGGAGCGGCGTGTCCTTCGGGTCGGTGACGACGTACGACTCGTAGTACAGAATGCGCTCGAGATCCCGGACCGACATGTCGAGAAGATGTCCGATGCGGCTCGGAATTCCCTTGAAATACCAAATATGGGAAACCGGGACCGCGAGCTTGATGTGGCCCAAACGCTCCCTGCGCACTTTCGCTTGCGTCACCTCGACGCCGCAGCGGTCGCAAACGACCCCGCGGTAGCGAATGCGCTTGTACTTCCCGCAGTTGCACTCCCAGTCCTTCACCGGCCCGAAGATCCTCTCGCAGAAGAGCCCGTCCTTCTCCGGTTTGAACGACCGATAGTTGATCGTCTCGGGCTTGGTGACCTCGCCGTACGACCAACCGAGGATGGTCTCGGGCGAGGCGAGCTGAATCCGGATCGACTCGAACGATGCCGGCTGCCGCTCTTCTCTCTCTCTTCCCATGTACACCTGAGTGACCCCCTAGGCGGCAACGCCGCCCCTCGCGAGCGCCGGCTCGCGAATGGTTACTCGGTCTTCTGCTGCTCGAGATAAATATCGAGACCCAACGACTGGAGTTCCTTCACGAGCACGTTGAACGACTCGGGAATGCCAGGTTGGGGCGGGTTTTCCCCCTTCACGATCGCTTCATACACTTTGGATCGGCCCACGACGTCGTCCGACTTCACGGTCAGCAGCTCCTGAAGCGTGTAGGCCGCGCCGTACGCCTCGAGCGCCCACACCTCCATTTCTCCGAAGCGCTGGCCGCCGAACTGCGCCTTGCCGCCGAGCGGCTGCTGCGTCACGAGCGAGTAGGGACCGATGGAGCGCGCGTGGATCTTGTCATCGACCAAGTGGGAGAGCTTCAGCATGTAGATGTATCCCACCGTCACCTCGTGCTTCAGCGGTTCTCCCGTGCGGCCGTCGTACAGTACCGCCTTCCCGCCCTCCGGAAGACCGGCCTCGCGAAGCTTTTCCTTGATCTCTTCGATCGCGGCGCCGTCGAAGACCGGCGACGCGGCGTGAATGCCGAGAGCCTTGCACGCCAAGCCGAGATGCGTCTCGAGGATCTGCCCGAGGTTCATTCGCGAAGGGACTCCGAGCGGGTTCAGCACGATCTCAACCGGGGTTCCGTCCGCAAGGAAAGGCATGTCCTCCTCCGGAAGGACCTTGGCGACGACTCCCTTGTTCCCGTGACGGCCGGCCATCTTGTCGCCGACGGAGATCTTGCGTTTCTTCGCCACGTAAACCTTCACGAGCTTCACGACCCCGGGGGCGAGCTCGTCGCCGCGCGAGAGCCGTTCGAGCTCGCGGAGCAGCTCGCGCTCCTTCTTGTCGATGGCCGCTTCCGCCGCGGTCTGGAGCGAGCGCACCTTGTTGTTCGTGCGCGTGTCGTCGGTCAAGGGTTCGTTCGGGTCCACCTTGTCGAAGGAGATCTCTTCGAAGAGGCGCTCGTTCCACTTGCGGCCGGCCCGGATGTGCTCATCGGTCCCCCGGTAGTAGAAGCGCGCCGTCGTCTTGTCGAGAAGGACGTCGCGGATCCGTTCGTCCCGAACGTCGCGGATTCCCTTGATCTCCTTGTTGATGCGGCGCTTGATCTCCGCCGCCTTCTTCTTCTCTTCCTGCTTCGCCCTCTCGTCCCGCTCCTTCCGCGAGAAGACCTTGACGTCGATTACGACACCGTCCATTCCCGGCGGAGCCTTGAGGGACGCGTCGCGCACGTCGCCCGCCTTCTCGCCGAAGATCGCCCTCAGGAGACGCTCCTCCGGGGAGAGCTCCGTCTCCCCCTTGGGAGTCACTTTCCCGACGAGGATGTCGCCCGCGCGGACGTGAGCGCCGACTCGGACGATCCCGTCCTCGTCGAGGTTCTTCACCGCTTCTTCTCCGACGTTCGGGATCTCTCGGGTGATCTCCTCGACACCGCGTTTCGTGTCGCGAACCTGAAGCTCGAACTCCTCGATGTGAATCGATGTGAATCGGTCTTCCTTGACGATCCTCTCGCTGACGAGAATCGCGTCCTCGAAGTTGTATCCGCTCCACGGCATGAAAGCGACGAGCACGTTCGCCCCGAGAGCGAGCTCCCCGTTCTGCGTGGCCGGCCCGTCCGCGATCACGTCGCCGGCCTCCACGCGGTCGCCGGCGCGAACGAGCGGCTTCTGCGTCACGCACGTGTCTTGATTCGAGCGGCGGAACTTGATCAGCTTGTGGAGCTCCAGCCCCTCGAAACCGGTGAGGTCGATCTCGCGCCCCTTCGAGTAGTTGATCACGATCGTGTCCGCCGAGACGCTCTCGACCGTTCCCGAGTGCTTCGCGGTCACGAGCACGCCCGAGTCGAACGCCACGCGCCGCTCGAGCCCCGTGCCGACGATCGGCGCCTCGGGCCGCAAGAGGGGCACGGACTGGCGCTGCATGTTCGAGCCCATGAGGGCGCGGTTGGCGTCATCGTTCTCTAGGAAGGGGATCAGCGCCGCGGCCGCGCTCACGATCTGCATCGGCGAGACGTCCATGTACTCGACCTGATCGCGATCCACCACCGGGTAGTCGCTCCAGAACCTTGCGGTCAGACGCTCCGGAATGATCCGGCCGTTCGCATCGAGAGGCGTGTTCGCCTGGACGACCATGCGGTCGTCCTCCTGGTCGGCGGAAAGATACTCGATCTCATCGGTCGCTCTCCCCTTCACGACCTTCCGGTACGGCGTCTCGAGGAACCCGTAGTCGTTGACGCGCGCGTAAGTCGAGAGGGAGCTGATCAGGCCGATGTTCGGCCCTTCCGGCGTCTCGATCGGGCAGATGCGCCCGTAGTGCGTGTAGTGAACGTCCCGCACCTCGAACCCCGCGCGCTCCCGCGTGAGACCGCCCGGTCCGAGCGCCGAGAGCCGCCGCTTATGCGTCAGCTCGGCGAGCGGGTTCGTTTGATCCATGAACTGTGAAAGCTGCGAGCTTCCGAAGAACGTCTTGATCACCGCGGAAATCGTCCGGGCGTTGATGAGGTCGTAGGGAGCGATGTTCTCGGTGTCCCCGAGGCTCATCCTCTCCTTGATGATCCGCGCCATGCGGCTGAGCCCGATCGAGAACTGAATCGCGAGAAGCTCGCCGACCGACCGGAGCCTGCGGTTTCCGAGATGGTCGATGTCGTCCGGTTCGTCCTTCCCGGCCCGCCGGCGGAGAAGCTGATCGACGACCCGAACGAAATCCTCTTTGGTCAGAGTGGTTTCGTGGTCGGGGACCTGCAGTCCGAGACGCCGGTTCAGTTTGTATCGGCCGACCGGCGCGAGGTCGTAGCGTCTCGCGTTGAAGAAAAGCCGGTCGAGCAGGGAACGCGCTGTCTCCATGCTCGGCGGATCGCCGGGGCGAAGCAGATTGTAAATGCGCTTCAGCGCGTCTTCCTCGCCGCCGGTCGTGTCCTTGGCGAGCGTGTTCCGAATCACTTGCGCGTCCTTCTCCTCGTTCGGAACGAGAAGGCGCACATTGCCGACCTTCGCCTCACGCATCCTCTCGAGAAGCTGGAGAGCGATCTCCTCGTTCGTCTGCGCGAGGACCTCTCCGGTCCCCGACCTTTCGTCGACGATGTCCGATGCGAGGATGCGCCCGACGAGCTCGTCCTTCTTCCGATACGAACTGAAGTGGATCTCTTCGATCTCGTAGAACAGCTCGAGGATGGAGGCATCGGACGAATAACCGAGCGCCCGAAGGAGGATCGTCACCGGGAGCTTCCGCTTCCGGTCGATGTGGGCGTACATGATGTCGTTGATGTCCGTCGTGAACTCGACCCACGAGCCGCGGTAGGGAATCACCCTCGCCGCGAAGAGCCGCTTGCCGTTCGGATGCGTCTCCTCATCGAAGAAGACGCCCGGCGAACGGTGAAGCTGGCTCACGATCACCCGCTCGGCCCCGTTGATGATGAACGTCCCCTTGTCGGTGATGATGGGGAGCTCGCCCAGGTAGACCTCTTGCTCGATGACCTCCTTGACCTTCTTCTCTCCGTCCACCGTCTCCTTGACGATGAGACGGAGAGTGGCCTTCAAAGGCGCGGCGAACGTGACGTCCCGTTCCTGGCATTCGTCAACGTCGTACTTCGGCTCCCCGAGTCCGTACGAGACGAACTCGAGGCTGAAGTTCCCGCGCGCATCCGCGATCGGAAAGATCTCGTTGAACACGGCCTGCAGACCGTGGTTCATCCGCTTGTCGGGCGGCGTGTCGGCCTGAAGGAACCAGTCGAAAGACCTGAGCTGCACATCGAGAAGGTTGGGGATGTCCATGATGGCGGGGTTCTTGGAGAAGCTCAACCTCTCGACCCAATGGATAGCCAATCTTCCATCTCCCCTATGAACGGACGACTCGGCCGCGCGCGGATCCGAAAGGCGATTCGCCTTCCGAACCCGGCGCGGCATCGGGCGGAACACCATTCACGATTCGGCCCAAGCGAGCGCGGCTTACTTCACCTCGACCTGGCCGCCCGCTTCCTCGATCTTGGCCTTGATGTCCGCGGCCTCTTCCTTGTTCACCCCCTCCTTGATCGGCTTCGGGGTGTTGTCGACGAGATCCTTCGCTTCCTTTAGACCGAGGCCGGTGATCGCACGCACGACCTTGAGGACCTGAATCTTCTTGTCCCCCGCCGACGTGAGGAGGACGGTGAACTCCGTCTGCTCCTCGGCCGCGGCGGCCTCGCCGCCCGCGGGCATCATCCCGCCCATCGGCATCGCCATCGCCTGGGGCGCCGCCGACACGCCGAACCGATCCTCGAGAGCCTTCACGAGCTCGGCCGCCTCCAGGACGGTGAGCTTCTCGATCGCCGAAACCACTTCCGCGATCTTGGGCGAGACCTCGACGGCCGATTTGGTGGCCGTATTCTCGTTCGTCATGATGTGTACCTCCCGATCTTGAGAGAGCAGGAAATCCCGCCCTTCAGGTTCCTCGCGGAGCACGCGCGCTCGCGTCCGCGCTCCCCGGTGTTTCTACGTCTTTCCGATCGCCGCGCCGGCCGTCCGGCCGCGGCGATCCGTCTATGGATCGAACCGGCGGTAGATCGCCCGAGACTACGACCCGCCGCCCTCCTTCTTCTTTCGGATTTCATCGGCTGCGACCGCGAGCGATGTCATCACCGCTCGGAGCGTTCCCGCGATCCCTTGCGCGGGCGCGTTCACGAGTCCCATGATCTGCGCGATAAGCACCGGCTTCGGCGGCAGATCGGCGAACCTCCGGATCTCCTCCGCGGTCAGCACGGATCCGCCGACGAACCCGCCCTTCAGCACGGGGATGTTGTTGTTCGCCCTCGCGAAGTCCATGAGGATCTTCGCCGGTGAGACCGGATCGGCGATCGCCAGCGCCCAACCGGTCGGCCCGCGATCCAGGAAACGTCCGAGCCCCTCCATGTTCATGTCGCGCGCGGCGATGCGGCCCAGCGTGTTCTTGATGACGAAGAACTCGGAGCCGCTTTTGCGGAACTCGCGGCGAAGACGGCTGACGCCGTCGACGTTCAGGCCGGTGAAATCGGCGAGGACAACCGCCTGCGCGTTCTCCAGCTTCTTCTTGAGGGTCGCGACCGATTCAACTTTCCTTGGTGTCGGCATGGTTGCAGATCCCTCCCCCGATCATCCGCGCAGGAGCTCGGCCTGGACGTCGACGCGCACGCCCGGCCCCATCGTGGACGAAATCGTGAGGCTCTTCCAATACGTCCCCTTCGCGGAGGCCGGCTTGGATCGCTGGATTTCCGTGATCACGGTCCGGATGTTCTCCGCGAGTTGGTCCTTGCCGAACGAGACCTTCCCGACCGGCACGTGGATGTTCCCCGTCTTGTCGGTGCGGTACTGGATGCGCCCCGCCTTCACTTCGCGCACCGCGCGCCCGACGTCGAACGTGACGGTTCCGCTCTTGGGGTTGGGCATCAGGCCGCGCGGCCCGAGAATCTTCCCGAGCTTCCCCACTTCCTTCATCATGTCGGGCGTCGCGATCATCGCGTCGAACTCGGTCCATCCGCCTTGGATCTTCTCCACGTATTCGGCGGAACCGACGAAATCGGCTCCCGCATCCGCGGCTTCCTTTTCCTTCTCGCCCTTCGCGACGACGAGCACGCGAACGCTCTTTCCCGTTCCGTGCGGAAGGACGATCGTCCCGCGGATCTGCTGCTCGGAGTGGCGGGGATCGACGCCGAGATTCGCCGCGAGCTCGACCGTCTCGTCGAACTTCGCGCTCGCCCCGCCCTTCACAAGGTCGATCGCGGAATCCAGCGGATACCGGGTCATCCGGTCCACCTTCTCGCTTGCGGCCCGATAACGCTTCCCAACCTTCATCTGTGCACCTCTGATCTCCCGCCCGGTCGCGGCCGGCATCCGGAAATCGCACCCGCGATCCGGAAACTAGCCCTCGACTTCGATTCCCATGCTTCGGGCGGTCCCTTCGATCATGCGCATGGCCATTTCGGTGTCGTTGGCGTTCAGATCCTCTTTCTTGAGATCGGCGATCTCGCGGACCTGCTTCTTCGTCACCTTTCCAACCTTGTTGCGGTTCGGCTCGCCGGACGCCTTCGGGATTCCGGCCGCCCTCTTCAGAAGAACCGCCGCGGGCGGGGACTTCGTGATGAAGGTGAACGACCGGTCCGCGTACACGGTGATGACCGCGGGGATGATGAGCCCCTGGTCCTTCTGCGTGCGCGCGTTGAAGGCCTTGCAGAACTCCATGATGTTGACGCCCTGCTGGCCGAGAGCCGGCCCGACCGGGGGAGCCGGAGTCGCGTTGCCGGCCGGGATCTGCAGCTTAACGATCGCCTGTACTTTCTTCTTCGGTGCGGCCATTGTTCTTTCCCGCGCTCGTGGGCGCTCCCGCGCTCTACAAGCTCTTTACCTGCAAAAAGTCCAACTCGACGGGAACCGGCCGGCCGAAGATCGAGACCATGACCTTCAGCTTTCCCCGGTCCGGCTGAATCTCGTCCACCACGCCCGTGAACTCGGTGAAGGGACCGTCGGTCACCTTCACGTGCTCGCCCACGTGATAGGGAATCGTCGGCGTCGGCTTCTCCTTCGTCCCCTCGACCCTTCCGAGAATCCTCTCGATCTCTTCGTCCGAGATCGGCTGCGGCTTGGCGCCGACTCCGACGAACCGCGTGACGCCGGGCGTGTTCGAGATCACGCGCCAGGTCTCGTCGGACATCTCCATCCTCACGAGAACGTAGCTCGGGAAGAACTTCCGATCCGTGATCGTCTTCTTCCCGTTTCTCATTTCCGCCACCTTCTCGGTCGGAACGAGAACCCGCGGAACCTGCTCCTGCAATCCGGCCTGCTTCACCGCTCGTTCAATGTTGCTCGCGGCTTTCTCCTCGTGGCCCGCGCTCGTGTGGACGACGTACCAGCGCAAGCGGTCCTCTTCCTCGCCCTCCTCGCGATCGCCCTCTTCGGCGTGCGGCTTCTCCGAACGATCGCCGGAAGCGGCCGCGCTCTCGACGCTCTCCTCCGAGACCGTCTCATCGGACGGAGGACGGACCTCGGCGCTCTCCACGGCCGCTTCGTCCGGGGAGTGCGCGCTCTCGTCGGTCGGCGGAGTCTCCGGAGTCGTTCCCGGGGCGCCCGCGCTTTCTTCCCTCACCTCTTCTCCCATGACCTTCCTCGACACGAGAGGACCTTATCGCAACACGAGCCGGACTAGTCGAAGGAGCCCGGCGTCCACGACCCCGATGAAGACGGAAATGAGAATGACCGCGACGATCACCACTCCCGTCGAACCTTTGAGCTCCTCCCAACTGGGCCACGCGACCTTCTGGAGCTCGATCCATACCTCGCGCAGAAACCGGATCAGTCGTTGGACGACCCCGGTGGACTCCTCATTCATCCTTCGATCCCCTTCGGTTCGCGGAGAAGAGGGCCGCAGGTGTGGCAGGGATCGAACCCGCAACCCCCGGTTTTGGAGACCGGTGCTCTACCAATTGAGCTACACACCTGTGCGCTCTCCTTGGACCTTCCAGACGGGAGAGCGGCGCGCTCCCCCCTTCGTCCTTCGTCTCGGCCCGCGAGCGGGCCGTCGCTTCCGCTACTCGATGACCTCCGCGATCACGCCCGCGCCCACGGTGCGCCCGCCCTCGCGGATCGCGAAACGGAGCGCCTTCTCCATGGCGATCGGCGTGTGCAGCTCGACGTTGATCTCGACGTTGTCTCCGGGCATGACCATCTCGCGGCCTTCCGGAAGCCGCGCGGTGCCGGTCACATCGGTCGTCCGGAAGTAGAACTGCGGGCGGTAGCCGTCAAAGAACGGCGTGTGCCGGCCGCCTTCATCTTTCTTCAAGATGTAAACCTCGCCGCGGAACTTGGTGTGCGGCGTGACCGATCCGGGAGCCGCGATCACCATTCCGCGCTCGAGCTCTTCCTTCTCGACCCCGCGGAGAAGGAGGCCGATGTTGTCCCCGGCCTGCGCATCGTCGAGCAGCTTGCGGAACATCTCGACGCCCGTCACGACCGTGTCCTTGGTCTCCTTGATGCCGATGCGCTGCACTTTATCGCCGACTTTCACGCGGCCCCTCTCGACTCGGCCGGTTCCAACCGTTCCGCGGCCCGTGATGCTGAACACGTCCTCAATCGGCATGAGGAACGGCTTGTCGACGTCGCGCACCGGATCGGGAATGAACGTGTCGATGGCGTCCATCAGCTCCTGGATGCACTTCGTCGCGGCTGGATCCTCGGGGCTGTTCATCGCGAGCAGCGCGGAGCCCCGGATGACGGGAGTCGCATCGCCCGGGAACTCGTACTTGCTGAGCAGCTCGCGCACCTCGAGCTCGACGAGGTCGAGAAGCTCCGGATCGTCCACCGTATCGACCTTGTTCAGGAAGACGACGATGTAGGGCACGTTTACCTGGCGCGCGAGGAGCACGTGCTCGCGCGTCTGCGGCATCGGGCCGTCCGCCGCGTCGACGACGAGAATCGCGCCGTCCATCTGCGCCGCGCCGGTGACCATGTTCTTCACGTAGTCCGCGTGGCCGGGGCAGTCGACGTGCGCGTAGTGCCGCTTCACGGTCTGGTACTCCACGTGCGCGGTTGCGATGGTCAGAATCTTCGTCGCATCGCGGCGCCCGTGCGCTTCCGAAGCTTTCGCCACCTGATCATAGGTGATCGCGTCGGCCAGCTTCTTCAGCGCCTGCACCTTGGTGATCGCCGAAGTGAGCGTGGTCTTTCCGTGGTCGACGTGGCCGATCGTCCCCACGTTCACATGCGGCTTCGTTCGTTCGAATTTCTCCTTCGCCATCTGTTTCGCTCCTTCTAGCCAACACGGGCGGCGAGGTGCGGGTCCACGGAGAGAGGTGGAGCCCACGACCAGAATTGAACTGGTGACCTATTGCTTACCATGCAATTGCTCTACCGACTGAGCTACGTGGGCTTCCCGCGTTACCGCAAGACCGCCTTTTCTCTCGCTCCTCCGTCGACGTCCGGACCGCGTCGCCGGCCGACACTTCTGGAGCGGGAAACGGGATTCGAACCCGCGACCCTCAGCTTGGAAGGCTGATGCTCTAGCCAGCTGAGCTATTCCCGCACAATCCGAGCGACCTCGGTTGTCTCGCGCGGATCGACTTCGGTCTCTCCTCCAGGGCGTTCCCGACACCGCGTCGTCCGGGACGCAGTCGGGCTGCGCGCGCCCGTCATCTCATCCGCCGTCGCGCCGCAAGACCCGAGAAAATCCTCTATCCATAAAGAATGGGGAGGGGAGGATTCGAACCTCCGAAGGCTTCGCCGACAGATTTACAGTCTGTTCCCTTTGACCGCTCGGGAACCTCCCCACGTCCTGACTCTTTCTTCTCCGCCGCTTGCTAACCGGCTCGACAATCTCCGCGCTCATCTTTGGAGCTGGCGAGAGGAATCGAACCCCCAACCACCTCATTACAAATGAGACGCTCTACCAATTGAGCTACGCCAGCAGTTGAACCTCGACAGGAGATGCACCTGCAAAGACAGAACTTACAAGCTACCACCCGCGCCCGAGGGTGTCAATGAAAATACAACGGCTTTCGTTCTTTTTCATCTTTCGCCCCGCCGGGGAGACGGGGATCCGGCGAACGAAACCCGTCACCGCTCCCGGACCGCCTTGCCATGATACCGGTCCCTCTGCCATAGTCAAAGAGCTTTTCCACCCGCGTCCCCGCGAGGCGAGGGGTCTCGCCGCGCGCGAGGCCTTCTTGGGAGGGGCTAACCTCTTGAATGAAATCGGGATGCGGGCGCGAGCCTTTGGTATGGGGCACCGCCGCTTTCTTCTCGTCCTCTTCACGGCCGCCCTGCTTCCGCGCCTCCTATTTCTTTCCGAGGCAACGAGTTCCCCTCTCTTCGACCACCTCTATCTGGATGCCAAGTCGTACGACGAATGGGGGCGGGAGATCGCGTCCGGGAAGTGGCTCCGCAACGAGCCGTTCCACATGGCCCCGCTCTATCCCTACCTGCTCGGCAGCCTCTTCCAGCTCGTCGGGCATAACTTATTGATTGTGCGTCTGATCCAGCATTTCGTCGGGGCGGCCTCCGCCGTGCTGGTCTTCCTCGTGGCGAGGCGCCTTCTCGGCCGGGCGACCTCGGTTGTCGCGTACGTTCTCGCTCTCGGATACGTTCCCTTCATCTATTTTGAAGGACAGGTGCTCGCTTCCTCCCTCGGGGTCTTCCTCGGCCTTCTCAGCCTTCATCTTCTCTTGAGATCCCTCGAGAGGGAAGGGAAGGGCCTCTTCCCCGCCGGGCTCGTCCTCGGGATCGGGGCGGTCGCTCGCCCCAACCTTTTGTTTTTTATGCCGTTTGCGCTTCTCTGGGTTCTCGCCGCGGAGAAGGCGAGTCGCGCGCGCCTCCCGCTCTTCCTGGCCGGGTTCGCGCTCGCCCTCCTCCCCTCCACACTCCACAACTATCGCGCTTCCAAGGAGATCATCCCGATCTCCTCCCACGGGGGGGTCAGCTTCTATCTCGGCAACAACCCCTACACGCGCGGGGTCTATGTCCCGCCCCCCGAGTTCGGGGGAACTCCCGAGGCGATCGACATCTACGATTCCAGGCGGCTCGCGGAGAAAGATCTCGGGCGAAGGCTCTCGGCTTCCGAGATCTCTTCTTATTGGTATGCGAAGAGCTTCGATTTCATCCGGGAGAACCCGGGGCGTTTCTTCGGCCTCCTCGCGCGAAAAATCGCTCTCTATATGAATGCGTACGAAATCCCGCTCGACGTGAACTACGAGTTCGACCGCAGGCTGTACGCGGTCCTTCGCGCGGGACCATTCCCCTTCGGGCTTCTCCTCCCGCTCGCGATCGTGGGCGCCCTCTCAATTCCCCGCGACCGAAGGCGGGCGTATCTTCTCGTCCTCTTCGTCCTCGCGAACGCCGCCTCCGTCATCGCGTTCTTCGTGTGCGCGCGCTACCGCCAAACCGCGGTCCCCGCGCTCGCGATCCTCGCCGCGATCGCGATCGCGCGGCTCGCACGCGATGCGCGCGCCGCCCGATGGCGTTCGTTCGCCGGCGTCGCGGCGGCGGCGGCTCTCCTCGCGATCCCGATCCACCTCAACCTCTACGAAGGACGCGGGACGAGCGAGGTTCGCTCCACGGTCATCCTCGGCAGGGCCTACGCCGAGGCCGGGGACCGACAGCGCGCTGAGGACCTCTTCCGCGAGGCGCTTCGCCTCGCTCCCGGCCACGTCGACGCCGGCATGAACCTTGGGCTTCTCCACTATCGAGCCGGGCGCTTCGAGGAGGCCGCGGAGGCGTTCCGAGGCGCGGCCGAGGCCATGCCCGCTTTCGCCGGAGCGTGGAATAACCTCGGGAACGCGCTCCGCGAGGCGGGCCGACCGGACGTGGCGGTCGACGCGATCCGCGAGGCGACCCGCGCGGACACGTCCTACGCGGGAGCGTTCAATAACCTCGCCTACACGCTCGCCCTTGTCGGCCGCGAGGACGAAGCCGAAGAAGCGTACCTTCGCGCGATCCGCCTCGACCCTGCGTCGATCCACGCGCGGGCGAACCTCGCCGATCTCCAGTTCCGCCGCGGGAAGATTCCCGAGGCGGCGCGCACCACGGAGGAGGCGGCGCGCGCTCTCCCCGGGCTTCCGGCGGCCGCCTGGAAGAACGATCGAATCGCGCGCGCGGCGGAGCTCTCGCTTGCCGCGAGGGATGCGGCGGCGCGAGGCGAATCCCAGGCGGCCCTTCACGCGATCGCCGAAGCGCTCGCGATCGACGGCGCTCCCGTGCGCGAGTGGGCGGCGCGCGACCCGCTCGTCCGTCCGTTCCTCGAGCAAGCTCTCGCCCGGGAGCCCGGCGGCCGGGAGGGGAGGGGCCGATGAGCGGACGATCGATCGCGGCGATCATTCCGGTGAGAGACGCCGGGGCGACGATCGAGGAGACTCTCCGTTCGATTTATGCATCAAGCACACCGCCGGACGAGGTGATCGTCGTCGACGATGGATGCTCCGACCGCTCCATGGAGATCGCGCGGCGATTCCCCGCGCGCATCCTCCCCTCCGAGCCCCCCGGAGGGGTCGCACGCGCGAGAAACACCGGCGCGGCGGCAGCGCGAGGGGAGATCCTTCTCTTTGTCGACGCGGACGTCGTGCTCGAGCCGAACGCCGTTCGGGCGGCGGCGGACGCCCTCGCCGACCCGGGTGTCTCGGTCGCCGTCGGGCTTCAGTCGGCGGTCTCCCCGTTCCCGAACGCGGCGAGCGTTTATAAGAACTACTGGCTCCACTACACGTACAAGAAGAGGGCCGAGCGCCTGGCGGTCCTCTATTCGAGCGCGGTCGCGATTCGCCGAGAACCATTCGAGCAGGCGGGAGGCTTCGACCCGAACTACCGCACGCCGAACATCGAGGACTCGGATCTCGGGAAGCGGCTCACCGACGCCGGATGCCGGATCGCGGTCGTTCCGGAGATGGAGTTTCGACACATCAAGCGATACGATCTTTCCGGCATGTTCCGCACCGACTTCCGGCGGACGGTCGGCATGACGAAGGTCCAGATCCGCGATCGCTTCCGTCGGATCCTCAAGGGGAACTACTCGTCGATCCCGACCTCGTTTCTCGTTTCGTGCCTTGCTCCGTGGATCGCGCCTCCCCTTCTCGCCGCAGGGGAGATCTTCGCGGCGCTTCTCTTCCCGCCCGCTCTCGTTCTCCTTCTCAACCGCGACTGGATCAGAAGCCTCGCGGAAAGCCAGGGCGCGCGCGCCGGACTTCTCGGCGCGTTCTTCCTTCACCTGGACGTGGTCGCGGTGAATCTCGGCGTGCTTTGGGGAATCGCGGAGTACGCGGCGGGAAAGAAATACTGATCGGCGCCGTTACGTTCCTACTGCGCGCGCGGTGTGGCCCGATAGCCGGCCGCGACGACCGCCTCCACCAACGCGTCCTCGATCGGATCGTTCGTCGAGAGGTCCACGCGGGCGCTCTTCTCTTCCAGGCTCACCTTCGCCGAAACGACCCCGGGCGTTTTCTCGAGAAACTCGGTCACCCTCCGCACACAACTGGCGCAGTGCATCCCCTCGACATCGAGAATGACCGTGCGCACCGGCGTCTCCGAGGCGCGGGAAGCGCCGGAGGTCGCCTCTTGTCCCTGCCCCGCGGAGGAGGGGGAACGGGATGCTCGGGACGCGAAGAGAAACGCGATCAAGACCGCGACGAGGACCGCGACGAGAAGAGCGATCAGCGATCGAGGATGCACGGCAAGGACCTCCTTCGGATGAAGACGAACGCACTGTTCATCTTCCACGAGAACGAGGCCGTTCGCAAACGGTTTCTCCGAGAGGGAGAAGGATCAATGGGAAGGACCGCTCTTTCGCGCCCAGCGGTTCACCGCGAGCCGCAGAGTCTTCGGATCGAAGGGCTTCACGACGACGTCGTTCATTCCCGCGCGTAGACACGCCTCGCGGCTTTCCTTGTCGGCGTGGCCGGTGAGCGCGATGATCGGGATCCGGCGCTCGGGGTCTTCCGAGGAGCGGATCTCCACGGTGGCGTCGAGCCCGCTCGTCCCGGGCATCTCGACGTCCATCAACACGAGATCGTACCGTTCGCGCGACAAGCACGCGATCGCTTCCCTTCCATCCGACGCGACATCGACGGAGTGGCCCGCCTTCTCGAGGAACTTCTTCGCGATCGATCGGTTGATTGAACCGTCATCGACCACGAGAATGCGGAGCGCACTGATCTCCGCTCCCTCGCGGGAGAGAGCGAAACCGAAGTGAGCGCCTCTCGCGTCCTCGCGGTTCTCCGCCCAGATTCTCCCCTCGTGCGCCTCGACGATCCTTCGCGCGATGGCGAGCCCGAGGCCGTGGCTCTCCTCGCCGCCGGTCGGCTTGGCCGAAAGGCGGCAGAACTCGCCGAACGCCTTTTGGAGGTCTTCATCGCTGAGCCCGGGGCCTTCGTCCAGAACGGAGACGAGCGCCTCGTTTCCCGTTTCGCTCACGCGAACCGTGATCCGCGTCGAGCCCGGCGCGTACTTGATCGCGTTCGACACGAGGTTATCGAGAACCTGCCGAATCCGAAGGCTGTCCGCCTCGACCACGGGGGCCGGATCCGGAACGTCCGCGACGAGGAGCTGTCCTTTTCCATGCGCGTTCCCCTCGTGGAATCGAGTCGCCTCGCGCACGAGGAGGCCGAGATCGGTCGGAACGCGCTGGATCTCGAGCTTGCCCGCGCCGGTTCTCGCCTCCTCGAGAATGCTCTCGAGCAGGCGGAGAAGACGCCCGCTCTCCTCGCGAAGGAGCGCGACATGCTGCGCGACTTCCCCCGCTGCTCCGGCGATCGACTCCGCGAGCAGCGTGGCGAGATTGTGGATGCCGCCGATTCCGCCGCGAAGATCGTGCGCGGCGACGCCGAGAATCCTCTTCTTCTCCTCGCCGGCCCGCCGGAGGTTCGTGTTCGCCCACTCGAGCTCCTCGCGCCGCGCCTGCAGCTCCGCCACCAGCTCGGCCGAGATCGCGTTCGCGCGCGCCAGCTTCTCGTTCGCCCGATGGAGTTCCTCGCTCCGCTCTTCGAGCTCGGCGACGAGCTCCGCAGACCGCACGTTCGCCTCGGCAAGCCGGTGGTTCGCCCTCATGAGCTCCTCGCTTTTTGCCTCGAGCTCGGCGACAAGCTCCGCCGCCTCTACGTTCGCCAGCGCGAGCCGCTCGTTGACCGCCTCGCGGTCCTCGGGGCGATTCGGCAGGGTCCGGTCTTCCATGCTTTCCCCCGAGGCTAGAACGTCACCACAATCGAGTTCGGGCCGAGATCGGAGACCACAGTGGCCAGACCGACCAGCTGGGCGCCGTCCAACAGACGTCCGTTCGTCTTGTTTCCATTTATACTGCAATAGTATTTGGTACAAGGAGCGCACACGAGAACCCGGCCTCCGAGCGAACGGAACTGTTCAAGATAGCTCACGAGCGGCTCGAACCCCTCCACCTGGATCCCCTTCATCGCGCCGTCCATCGCCCAGACCGTTCCGTCCATCGTGAGGAAGATCGAGGTCTTCCTGCCGAGCGCGAGGGTGGAGCATGCCCAGGAGAGCGCGAGCGTGGCGCGCGTCCCTCGATCTTGCTTTCCGGTCGTGAGAACGACCACTGCGTTCTGTTCGTTCGTCATCATCCTCCCCTTCACGCCCGCGCCGACCGGCGCCGACGCGAACTAGACAAAGAGAACCATCCGCCCTTTCATCGCCTTCCCGAGAAACGTCGCCACGCCGCACGGATCGACGCACCCGTCCCCGATGAGCTCGTCGCAGTCGAGGCCGAGAAGCGCGGCGGATGTGTCGCAGAGGTGGAAATGGGCGCCCATCTCCCGGGCTTTTTCGATCAGCTCGTCGAGATCTCCGATCCCGTGCTTCCGCATGCGATACCCGAGGAAGAGCTTTCCCAAGCCTCCCCAGTTCATTCTCGAGAGAGGCGCCCGCCCGGCTCCGCACGGAAGGAACTTCCCGAGCAGGCGGTTCATGAGCGGCTTGTTCGCGCTCGTCTTTTCCGCATCCCTGAGGGCGGCCGTCGCCCAAAACGTGAAGAAGAGGTGCACTTCCTGCCCGAGTGCGAGCGCGCCGTTCGCGATCGTGAAGACGGCGAACAAGCGGTCCCACTCGCCGCTGAAGCAGACGATCGAAACCGAGTCGCTCTTCTCCGTCTCGCGGCGCGGGGCGCTCTCTTCGAGAGCGGCGATTCTCGCCTCGAGGTCACTCATCCGTGCAGGATCGACCGTCCGAGCTTCCAAGCTAGAACCCTCCCATCAAACGGATGGTCGCAACGACGACGTTCCCCTCTCTCTCCAAGCGCGCGAGCTCGTTCTGCGTCGTCTCGCACCAGGCCTTGACATCGCTCTCGAACGCGAGATCGTCCGCGGTGATCACGATGACGGATCCCGGCTTCGCCTGGCGCCGCGCCTTGGCCAGCTCGACGATCGGCCGCGGGCAACGCATGCCCCGCGCTTCGATGCGTATTTCGTTGTTCGTGTTCATCCGCAGCGCTCCTCCGTCTGTTTTCATGTATGAACGATCGCGGCTGCCGGATGAAGCTGCCCGTTCCGGCAAAGGCTCGCTCTCTATGGAGTTTCGGCATGTGCCGCGCCGAACGTGAGAGCTCTACGGCGCCGCGCCGCCCGACCGGCCGCGGCTTTCGAGCTCGCTTCCGAACGAGGGAAAAACGCGCGGAGTCCGTTCATTCGAGATAAGATCGGGCGCCGCTCGGTCCAACGACGGAATCGGGGCGCCCGGCGCTCCCCCGGAGGGCGATCAGGGGCGTTCCGAACCGCCCTAAGCCGTTTCTCCCCGCGTGCCGATAGGGAGGTGAAGGCTTCGCCAACCAAGGAGGGATGTATGGATCGAGAGATACTGACCGCGGAACAAGTCGCCGACTATCTCCGGCTCAGCCGGAAGTCGGTCTACCGCCTCGCGCGCGCCGGCGTCCTCCCTGCGAAGAAGATCATGAACCAGTGGCGGTTCGAGCGGACGCGTCTCAACGAGTGGATTCGCGAGAAGGAAGAGGAACCGGTTAGCGTGTAGCCCAGATCCTGCGCGCGTTTCCCGCTGCGGCCGCAGATCTCGGCCGGCGTTCCCTTTCTAGTGTTGCTTCGCTCTTCGCAGAAGCTCGCGAATCCGTCCGTCCGACGGCCTTCGCTCGAGGTACGTCTCAAGCAGGCGAAACGCCTCCTCCTCGTTTCCCGTCCCGAGAAGAAAGACGCCCAGACTTTTCATTCCGTCCGGATAGTCCGGATCGAGCATGAGCGCACGTCTGTACTCGACGAGCGCCGTCTCCGGTCTCCCCATCTTCTCGGCGACGTATCCGAGCTGCAGGCGAACCTCTTTCGTCTCTCCGAGCGCGATGAGACGCCGGAAGGCCGCTTCGGCTTCCTCGAACCGATGAGCCCGCTCGTATGCGCGCCCGAGGTTGTAGAGAAGCGGGCGATTGTCCGGGGCGAAGCTCACCCCCGTCTCCAGAACCTCCAGCGCTTCCCGCAGCATGTTCTTGTGCATGAGAAGCGCACCCAGGTTGTTCAGGAAGTCCGGGTTTCTCGGCTCCGCCTCGATGGCCCGTTTCATCTCGACGAGAGCCGAATCGATCGCTCCGCTGTTGAAGTAGATCCCGGCGAGGTTGGCTCGCGCCTTCGCGTGATGGGGCGCGGAACGGACCGCCCGCCGGTACGCTTGAAGCGCTCCCTCCGTGTCGCCGAGCGCCTCGCGCGCAAGGCCCACGTTGTTCCAGACGTCCGCGCTCTCCGGATCGCGCTCGAGCGCGCGATCGTACTCCGCGAGCGCGGCGCGCGGATCCCCTCGGTCATAAAGGATCTTCCCGAGATGAAGATGCGCGCGGACCACGCTCTCCCGCGGCACGGAGAGAGGCGTGAAGTTGAGAACCAGAACGAGCGCGGCGAGCGCGGCGGCTGCTTTCCCGAACCGCGCACGCGACCGCGCCCTCTCCGCGAGATGAAGAACCGCGCCGGCCGCGAAGAGAAGATGCACGGGAAAGACCGGCATCCGGTATCGAGACGCGAACGGGAACGGAAGGATCGCGAGAAGATAGGAGAGAAGGAAGAGAAGAGGGAGGTTCCGAGTCCAGCTCGCGCGGAGCGCGACAAGCACGCCGAAGAGCGCGAGAGGAGCGAGAACCGCCGCCGGAAGAAAGAGCATCTTGAGGACGGCGGACCTCTCGCGGAAGAAGTCGAAGTCGTGGCTGATCTCGACCTCCCACCCGCCCCAGAAAAGCAAGAAACGCTTCGCCGCGCGCGCGGCCGCTCGGATCGGCTCCTTCCCCATCTCCGCAAACGCTTTTCCATAATAGAAGCGGTCCCGATCGACCTCTCGAAACGCGCCGGCGTCGGTCGCGAGTCGTTCGATCGCCTTCCACTCATACCCCGGAGCGATCGACGCGAGACCGTCCGCGCCCGCCCGGTTCCCGATGTAGAAGTTCATCCCGCCGTTCGCTTGGATGAGGACCGGATCCCCGATCGCAGCGTTTCGGAAGAAGACCGGCGCGACGAGAAGCACGGTCCCGAGGAGCACGAAGAGCGCGCGGCGCGGCGCCGCTTCCCTCGGACCGGAACGGAACGCCCAATAGAGGAGAACCGGAAGGGCGGCGAGGATCGTGGGGCGCGTGATCGCGGAGAGACCCGCGAGCGCCCCGACGATCATCCACGCGCGCGGCCGCACGCCGCGGCGCGCGAGGCCGAGCGCGACGCGCAAGAGGAGCAAGTTCAGGAAGACGACGAGCGTCTCCGCGAGCAGAAGCCCCTCGAGGAATAGAAACCGCGGGTAGAGAGCCGCGAGCGCGGCGGCGACGAGTCCGGTCGATCGGCCGCCGATGAGCCTCCCGGCATCGTACAGAAGAAACAGGATCGCGACGCCGAGGAGATGCTGGGCGAGACAGATCCAGCCGTACGACGCGCCGGCGCGGAGAAGGAGCGCGAGGAGATAGGGATAGACCGGTCCGTGGATGTGGACGCGCGTCCAGAGCCACTCGCCGTCCGCGATCGCCCGCGCCCAACCAAAGTACTCGGCGGCGTCGATGATCGGCTGGCCGAAGAACGGGTTCCGCGCCGACTCCCAAAGATAGATGAGCCGGACGGCGAGAGCCGCGAAGAGAAGGATCGCGATCGCCGTCACGCGCCGGGATCCGGCCTTCGCCTTCTTCCGTTTCACCTTCAAGAAGATGCCTCCGCGTCCGCTCGCTCCCGAGAATAGCAGATGCGGCGCGGGCGGGAAGCGTCCCCTCGATCTGGTGCGAGAAAGAAGACGAGCGTGCGAAGGAAGGAGAAGAAAGCAAGGACGGGCCCGCATCGGTCGACCGACGACCCGGAGTCCCGGGTTGGATCCCGCTTCCTAGGCTCCCCCTGCAAGCCACGGACTCGGGATCGGCCGGCTCGCCGCATCCGGGAGGTCCGGCGTCGTTCGCGGTCGACCGTGCGGTGCCCGCCCTCAAGGAACGATCGTCTCGGCCCGAACCGAACCAGGACGGGCTTCGCGCGCCCGCTCCGCCCATCCCTTCAAGACCGAATCATGGCTCGAGACGTGGGCTCTTCCGCCCCTCGGCCCCTATTCCAAGAGACGGAAACCGCCGGCTGGGCGTTCAGAAGAGCAAATGGCGGGCCCGACCTCGCGCCGGTTCTGTCCAGACTCGCAACGAATTGTCTCGCAAGGAGTTTCGTTAGAATCGAGGCAAGACGAAAGAGCGGGCGGGCGAGATCATTCTCCACGAGCAGGGAACCCGGTTTCCGGCCGTGTCGCGTACGTTTCGCTTAACTATCTACGGAACAACCGGTTGCCAGATGGAAACGAAGTTCCCGGCCGAGGGTGCCCACAGGGCGGTCCTAGCGTCGTGAGCGCCGGGATGGGATGGTCGAGGAGGCCGGCTTCTCCGGCTTCTCGGTGAGGTCGTAGCGCCGGATCTTGTTGCGGAGACCGCGAAGGGAGAGACCCAGCTCGCGCGCCGCGCGGCTCCGGTTCCAGCCGAGCCGTTCGAGGACATCGGCCACGCGCCGCTTTTCGAGCGCCTCGATCTCGTCCCGAAGAGCCGCCGGCGTGTCCTTCCCGTCCGAGGACCGCGCCGGATCCCCTTCGAAGACGAGATCCGACGGGAGGTGCTCGATCTCGATCCGGTCGCCCGGCGCGAGAAGGACCGCGCGGAGGATCGCCTTCTCGAGCTCGCGCACGTTCCCCGGCCACGCGTACTGTTCGAAGAGACGCTCGACCTCCGGCGCGAGAAGGATCGACGGGCGCCCAAGCTCTCTCCGGAACCGCTCGAGGAAGTGCGCGCCGAGAATCGCGACGTCCCCGCGCCGCTCTCTGAGCGGCGGAAGCCGGAGCACAATGTCGTTGATTCGATAGAAGAGATCCTTGAGGAATCGATCTTCGTGGATGTCGCGCCGGAGCGAAAGGTTCGACGTGGCGCAGACGACGCGCACGTCGACCGCGCGCCTCCGCGTGCTTCCGATCGGACGGATCACGCCCTCGTCGAGCACGTGGAGAAGCGATCGCTGCACGTGAGGCCCCGCCTTGCCGATCTCGTCGAGGAGGATCGTTCCCCCATCCGCCTCATCGAAGAGCCCTTTGCGGTCCTCGACAGCGCCGGTGAACGCTCCTTTCACGTATCCGAAGAGCTCCGACTCGAGCAGTTGCTCCGGGAGCGAGGCGCAGTTCACCGTCACGAACGGCTTCCCCGCGCGCGGGCTCGACTCGTGGATCGCGCGGGCGAGGAGCTGCTTTCCGGTCCCCGTCTCCCCCTCGATGAGCACGGACACCGGGAAGCGGCTCACGCGCTCCGCGATGCGGAGGGTCTCGATCGTCGCCGGATCGCGCGTGATGATCTTTTCGAACGGAGAGCCGGGCGCCGCGGGCACGGGTTCCAAACGAGCGAGAAGCGCGCGGACCTCCGCGGTTTTCTCCGGGTTCCCCGCGCGGGCGAGCACATCGTTCGCGCGGGCGAGCACGGCGCGCGCCTCCGCGGAGGCGCCGACCTCGATCCAACCGCGCGCAAGATCGATCGACACGAGCGCTTCTTCCGTTTCCTCTCCGAGCTCCTCCCAAATCCGCTTCGCGCCGAGGAGATGCGCGAGCGCCCGTTCCGTCGAGCCTCGGCCTCCCCGGCCTGCCTCGATACGGCCCGCGACGACGAACGCCCGGGCAAGATCTCGCTTGTAGCCGATCCGCTCGAAGAAGCGAATCCCCTCCGCGATCTCCTCGCGGCCTCTCCGCCAGTCGCCGCGCGCGAGCGCCGCCTCCGCGAGAACTCGCCTCTGCCGCCCTTCGAGCGACGGATCGCCGAGCGCCGCGAGTGTTCCGGTGAGCTCGAGCGCGAGGCGCTCCGCCTCCTCGGCGGCGCCCCGTCGAAGGAGAAGATCGGCAAGTTCGAGAGCGACGGTCACCGCGGCGTCGCCGCCCGGCGCGACGGCGCGCGCGAGGGTGAGGGCGTCCTGGAGGCGCTCTTCCGCGCGCGAGCGAAATCCTCGCCGCTCCTCATCCGCGGCGCGAAGCTCTTCAATCAAAATCCGTTCACGTGGAAAGCGATTGTCCGCGCAGATCGCCTCGGCGGCTTCCATTCGCTCGCGAAACTCGCTCGTGCGCGCGCCATCGAGCGCGAGCCGAGCAAGCGCGATCAGCGCCCGCGCGCTCCCGAGCTCGTAGCCGATCTCGGAGAAGACGCGGAGCGCCTCGCGCGTCCCCGCTTCCGCTTCCACGGCGAGCCCGAGCCGATACGCGAGGTTGCCGCGGTTCAGGCTCGCCGAACCGTAGAGGTAGAGAAAGCCCGCGTCCTCCGCCCGACGCCGCGCCCGATCGAGATGCCGGAAGGCCTCCGTCCAGAGGCACTCCGACTTGGCAAGCGTGCCGAGGTGGATGAGCGTCCGGCATTCTCCCTCCGCATCGCCGGCGATCCGATAGGCGAGCATCGCCTCCTCGAAGTGATCGCGCGCCTCCGCGGCGAGCCCCTCGCGCTGCGCGACGACGCCAAGAAGAGATCGCGCGGGGCCGACCCACTCGCGCCGGTCTTCCCTCTCGGCGGCGGCGAGGCCCGCGTCCGCTTTCCGGCGAGCCGCGCCCAGATCCCCGCGCTCGAGCGCGATCCGTCCATCGAGAACAAGCGCGCCCGGGCGGACCCCATCGCTTCGCTTTGCCTCGGCGGCGAGGGCCGACGCCTCGTCGATTCCTCCGGTCCAGAAGAAACACCAGGCGAGCTTCTCGCGAACCTCGGCCCGCGCCTCGCGCGTCATTCCTTCGGCTCCCTCGAGCGCGCGCCGGAACTCTTCGATCGCTTCCTTGTATCGATTCGTTGAGAAGTAAATCGAGCCGAGGTCGTCGGAGAGCGCGCGAGGAGACGTCTCCGGCGGGATGCCGAGCATCTCGCGGATCTCGTGCAGATTTCGCTTCAGGCGAAACGGCTCCTCGAAGCGCATCCTCTTCCTCCTCGGCCTCTTGAGCGAACCTACCGCGGCAGAAATCCGGCGACGATCCAAAGGACCCGCGCGAACGTCCGCACGGATCTCGTGGCCTCGGCCGTCGACTCGAATTCCGCCGTCGGACCGCTCGGCGCCGTCACCGGGAAGTCGTCCGGGTCCGTGTCGCCGTTCGTCGGATCGAAGACCGGCGTCGGTCCCGGACCCGGCGGAAGCCGAATGAACCCCTCCGCCGGGTTCGCCGCGAGGAAGAGGAGGAGGAGAGCCGCCAAAACGGCCGATGCCTTTCTTCTCGACATCCCCGAGCCTCCCTTGGGGCCAAAGCCCCTGTAAAGAAACGAGTTGGGCGCCGGGCGGAACCCCTCGCTCCCCCCGCCGCCCGATTAGACTATACGCACGATTTCCGCAGGCGGACAGGGGAGGCGGGCGCGCTCGCCTTGCTTCTCAAGACGTGGCGCGGGCGTGGAGGGCACTTTGCCCGCTCGTCGCGTCGGTGGACGCGGCCGCGCTCTCGTTCCCGGCCGGCTAGCCTGGATCTAGCCGGCCCTTCGTGAACGAGAAGAAGGTGTTCTCGTCGGCGAGGCGAACGCCGGACATCAGGTCCTCGGGCGTCTTCCCCACCGCCTTGAGGCCGCCGGGGCAAGACATCAGGGGGACGCCCCGCTCAAGCAGCGAGGAGAGGGAGCCAGGGCCTCTGCTGATTCGCGCGGTCGCGCGAGGCTCGGGACCCGATCGAAAGCGCCGGGCTCGGAGCGAACGCTCCGGGAGCCTTCTTCGTTCGCCGGATGGACCCGCCCGGCTGTAAGCCTCCCGCCGATCACTACCGGATGAAGACGAAGTGCGCCCGCCGTTCGAGCGTTCCCGATGTCGCCCGGATCCTCCCCAGGGCGAAGTAGACGCCCGATGCGGCCCGGCCGCCTCCATCCTTCTCTCCGTCCCACGGAACCGCGTGCTCGCCCACCGACAGAACGCGTTCGATCGGCCTCGCGATTTCCCGTCCGGCGAGATCGTAGATCGAGACGCTCACTTCCGCACTCCAGGGGAGGGCGAGATCGAGCACGATCGATCCGCCGCCGGCTGTTCGAGCGCCGAACCGAACGGTCGAGGGAGAGGCCTCGTCCGCCGGAAGCTCCGCCACCCCCGTTTCTGTCCGCCGGAAGATGAGCAGGAGTTTCGTTTGTGTATAAACCGTGTCCCATGTTTCGCCCGGATCGATCTCCGCGACGATCTCGGTGAAGGCGCCGCTGCGCGACGCGTAGGTCAACACGGCGAAGCTGTCCCCGTCCTCCGGCTCGAACCCCTCGCTGGTCTCGATGACGAGTCTCCCGGAGAGCGTCGCGGCCCCTGGAACTCGCATGCGGCCATACTCCGTCGAGTCCGTTCCCGCGATCTCGAGCGCGAACTCCCCGGTTTCCATTTGGGAGTAGGCGGAGCCGACGGCGAAGACGCTTCCCGCGCCGATCGCGATCTCCCCGCCGTTTGCGAGCGACACGCCCGTCGCGAGCGCCCGCCCGCCGCGGATCTCGAGTCGGCCGTCCGCCGTGATCGAAGAGAGATTCGTGAGAGCGTCGGTCGTCCCGTTGTCTCGGTAGAGATTCGAGCCGATGCCGTCCAGAAGGATCGTCGCCGCGAGCGTTTGGATGTTCGCGCCGATGAGCTGCATCGTGCTGGTCTCGAAGACTTGCCAGGTGCCTCCGGTGAGAGTGCCCGCGGAGTAGTTGCCGGACGGATTGCCGGCCCGAAGGGTTCCGCCTCCCGTCGCTTCTGCCAGCCCCGTGCTCGTCAGCGTCGCGGTGATATCGAGGAGGGCGCCGTTTTCCGCGCGAAGGACACCATCGCTCGCCTTGGCGTTCGTGCCGAGGAGAAGCGTCTTCCCTTCACGGTCCGCAACGACAAGGTCGTGGTTCGTGAGGAGCACGGAGACCGTTCCTTCTCCTCGAATCGTGTGGTCTGCGCCGTGGATCAGGCTGCCTCCCGCGGATCCGCGGACCTGAGCGTCCGCTAGGTCGCCCGCCGGTCCCTTGCGTGATGGGGCCCGCGCCGAGAACGAGAACCCCCCCGCCCACCGCTTGGAACGTCGCGTGGTTGGTCTTCGGCTCGCTCGAGAAGACGAGCGATCGCCCCGGGGAATCGGCGGAGACGAGGCCGTAGTTGGTGAGACGCGGGTTCACGGTCCCCCGTCCGCGAATCGTGTGCGTCGAATCCTGCACCAAGGTGCCCCCCCCCGCCGCACGTGATCAGCTTCGCGTCATTCGGGTCTCCCGACGTCCGGAGCTCGATCTCTCCGGACCCTCCGAGGTCGATGTTCCCGGTCCCCGTGAAGCGGAGAACCATCGGC
>VGIW01000013.1 GCA_016867715.1 Candidatus Eisenbacteria bacterium
CCCGAACGATCCCACCGCCCCCCTCAAACATCAGGGCTCCGCCCGGGTAGCGAATCGTGTCGCCGGGTGCGCATCCGTTCCAGGAGAATACGTTGTTCTCGATCGTCGGGGACGTCTGGTGAGATACAAATACCGCGCCGCCTCGCGGGGGGCCAGTACCGCCACCCGTCGTGCACTTGTTGTTCCGGAAGAGGTTGTTCACGATGTTCGGTGATCCGAAAGTCCGCATCGCCCCTCCGTGACGACCTCGGTTGTGCTGGAAGATGCAATCCCTGACCGTGACCGAGCCGGTCACGGCCTTCGTGCAGAGCATTCCGCCTGCCCCGAAGGCCTGCCCTTCGAAGATCGCCTCTGAATACCCGTGCTGGAAGGTGAAGCCTCGGATCTCGACCGCAACCAGCGAGGCATCGATCGCAGAGGTATCACAGACCAACGCGCAGGCGTGGGGGGTCAACGTGTCCTTCCCCACGAAAGTATACCCCGCTCCTGCCACGCCAAGGACCACGATGCTGTCCTTGTCGACAGAGAAGGTTGTCACGCACGCGCGATACTTCGGAGGAGGTCCCGCGGAAGTCATCTCATAGGGACGAGTGATGAGCGTGTCATAGGTCCCCGGATTCACACAGACCGTATCTCCTGCCGCGGCGCTGTCGATGCACGCCTGGATCTGATTGCAGTCGCAGTCCGTCCCGATGTCGCCGTTATCGTTGACCACCCAGACTCGCCCGGTCGCAGGCTTCTCGGCGACATACGTGCAGCAAGGAAGAGAATCGCACTCGTTGGCCGGAGAGTCAGGGGCCTCGCTTCCGCTCTCGCTCTCGTCGTCGTCTCCGTCCCCTTCGTCCTGCTCCCCTGACACACAGACGACCGCTCCCTCGAAGCCTGCGAACGTCCCCTCCGCGAACTCCGTGTTCTGCCAGCCGCACATCGTGGAGTCCCAGGCGAGCGGCGCGCATTCTCCGCCCGCGGTCGCCACGAACCGGAGCCGCGCCACCTCCGCCGGCAGATGCAACGGCTGGCTGAACGAGAAGTCGTACGGTTGGAGAAGAAGGAACCCGACGTCATCCTCGAGGATGGCGAAATCGGTCCACGCAACCGGCGTCACGAAGACCGCGCTCGCCGAGTCTTCGAGCCAGTCGAGAACCCCGCTCGTGTCCCCGACCGTGATGCCGAAACCGAACAAGGAATCGCTGCTCCCCGTGATCCAGATCCGAACGAGAACGGTGTCGCCCGGTTCCACCTCTAAGGTGTCCGGTCCGTTCGTCGCGTTGGAATCGAGGTCCGCGACGATCGACGGATCGGCGAGGGCCACGGTGAAGGTGAGTCCGAGGAGGAGAGCGACGCAGGCGAGGGGTGGCGGGAGCAGGCGCATCGAGAGTCCCCTTCCGGCTCGTGGACCGGAGCGTGAGACGAGAGCCACCCACGCCGGGTCGATGCAGGGACGGGTTTCCACGGTGGGCGAGCAGCTCGGCTTTCTGTTCTCAGGATAGCCGCGGCTTCTTGAAGCGTCGATAGGGGGCGTGGCCAAGTCTGTCAAGCGCCTGGTAGCAGGTTCGAGTCCCTCCCAGGGTGCCGGTTGGTACGCAGGCTCTAACCGATTGGTATTGCTGAGGTTACGAGAGGGGGTTCAAGCTGGCTCCCCAGCTTGTCACTTCCGCGAACTCTCGGGCCAGTCGCTAAGTGACAAGGTTCCCGGCGGTTCCTGCACCCCGAAATGGCGCTCTCTGCGGGGGACCAGAGACCAACCGCCTGCGCAACTGCTTCCGGGCCTCACGTTGGCCCGCCGGGCCTCAGAAACCCGCACCCGCAAGTCGGGTGCAGAACTGTGAGAAACAGCGGCGTGCGCAGGACGGAACCGGGCGGAGATCTCGCTGGCCACACTCCTCACAACACGCGGCTCCAGTCACGGACCCCACCATGGAAAGCAGAAACGCGCGCGGCAGGGCCGATCCGAAACCTCCAGGGTTTCAGCGCGGACGGAATTTGTAGGACCGACAGGGGAGACGAAGCAGCGCGGATCCATCACCCGGGCTGGGAACTCTCATGCCAGACACCTCCTCGTCGAGGCCGCCTGGCATCACCGCCATCGGCCCACGATCAGCCTCCCGCTCCGCCGGCGGCGCGAAGGACAACCCACTCGAGTCCTCGCCCTCGCCGATCGCGCCCACGTTCGCCTCCACCAACGCTTCGTGCGTCTCACCCTCCGAGGTAAGCCGACCCAGAAAGCGGTCGTCGCCGTCGCACGAGAACTCGCCGGGTTCCTCTGGGTCGTCCTCCACCCCGAAGGAATCCAGGCCCAACGACGCACGCACGAGGAAGGAGTCTAAGCAAGAGTGAGGCGGAGGATGATCGGCACGATCCGGAGAACGTGCGGGTTCGGTATGCGACCCGGGAAGATCCCTTCCCCAACTCGCGCGGCTAGAGAGCACTCTCTCCCGACGGAGTCCAGTCATGCGGATAGGCCCGGGACGCCGGCGCAACCCGCGAAGATCCGCGTGACTCGTCGTCGAAGCGCCCGATCATCCCCGCCCTCTCCTCCATACAAGAAGAAACGGCCACCTCCCCCCACAGAGAGGTGGCCGCGCTTGACAACGGTCGTGCCATATCACCGCAGATGAACGGTCTTCGTCGTGAGGGTCTTTCCGTCCGTTTTCAAGCGGATGAAGTAGACGCCGGCCGCCGCTTGTTCGCCGGAGGACGACGTTCCATTCCACATCCTCTCGTGCGGGCCCGCGAGAAGCGTCCCCGAGGCGAGCGTCGCGACCCTCCGGCCCGAAGGATCGTAGACCGCGAGATCGACCTCCGTCCGCTGATCGAGACGGAAGGAGATGCGCGCGCCCGAGGCGAAGGGGTTCGGGTTGACCTTCAGCGCGCGAAGGGACGCTTCGGCGCCGGCGCCGGTCCCCTCGTCGACCGCGCTGATCGCGATCGGCGCGCGCCAGACTCCGCTCCCCCAAAGACCCGCGAACAGATTCTCGCTTCCGGCCGCGAGCGCCCGAACCGCGTACCACTCCCCGAGACCGGCGTGCTCGTCGCTCCACGTCCCTCCGGTGTCCGCCGACGCGTGGAGCGTCCCCCAACCGCCCGCGAGAAGCCGATCCCCGACCGAGAGAAGAGACCAGACCGTCATGTCCCACGGTCCGCACGAGTCCCAACTCGCGGCCGCCTCGTTCCATTTGTACACGCCCTTCGACTCGGTTCCGAGGAAGAGCGTTCCCGCATGCTCCGCCATCGAGCGCGGGTGAAGATCGGGAAGCCCCGCGCTGATTGAGGTCCAAACCGTCTGCCCGTCCGGAAGCTTGTAGACGCCGTTGTCCCAGACCGCCGCGTAGAGCGTCGCTCCGACGCGCGCGAGCCCCGAGACGTTCCCGTTCGGAAGACCGGTGCCGACCTCGTTCCACGAAGTTCCTCCGTTCGCCGAGGAGTACACCTTTCCCCCATACGTCCCCGCGATCAACGCGGAGCCCGAGGCGATCATCGAGAAGACGCCGTTCCCCTGAAGGCCGGACCCGCTCCATGTCTGTCCTTGATTCGTCGTCTTGAAGACGCCGTTCCACGTCCCGGCGTACACCCCCTCCGCGTCCCGCGCCAACACCCACACCCAGATATTGCCGAGCCCTTCGATGGAGCGATCCCAGTTGTCTCCCTGATCGCTCGAGAACGAAACGCCCCCGCCTTCGGTCCCCGCGTACACATCCTCCCCGTCGGCCAGGAGAGCGATAATCGGCGCGCCGGTCATCCCATCCGTCTCGGCGGTCCACGTGTCGGTCGACGGATCGAGCCGGAAGACGCCCGCGCCCCATGTTCCCGCGAACGGCGAGAGCCCGAGCTTCCCCATCTTCCGCACATCCCCGTTCCAGAGACCGTCGTTCACCTCTTCCCACGCCCAGACGCCCGGATTCCACCGCCACACGCCGCCTCCCATGAGCCCGGCGTAGAGCGTGCGGTCCACCTCGACGACCGCGTCCACGTTGTCGTCGTAGAGACCGTCGTTCATCGCGACCCACGCGCTGTCCCCGCAATCGAGATGGTAGACGCCCCCCTCGTGCGTCGAGAGAAGGAGCGCGTCCGCGGTCGCGGCGATCGACTGCATGCCGAGCGTCGAGTAGAGCCCTTCGTTCCATGCGCTCCACGCGCCGCTCTCCGGATCGAAGCGATAGACGCCGCTGTCGCCGAGACGCGCGTAGAGAACCGTTCCGCGAAGGGCGAGCGTCTGCACCCACTCGGAAGGGAGGCCGTCGCTCATGAGCGTCCAGGAAGCGCCTCCGTCGTCGGAGCGCGCCACGCCGAACTGCCCGCCCGCATAGACCGTCTCTCCGTAGCGGCAGACCGCGAGCCCGAGAACGATCGGGTAGCTTTCGTCCGGAATCGATCCGGTCGTGTACCAGGTCTCTCCGTCATCGTCGGAGCGCGCAACGCCCCCGCCCCACGTCCCCGCGTAGACCGCCGCCTCCCCCGCGGCGAGAGAGCCGACGCTGTAGTTGCAGCAAGGCCACGGGAACTCCACGGAGATCCACGTCTCGCCTCCGTCGGTCGATCGATAGAGACCGCCGCTTTCGGTCCCGACGAGCAGGGCGCCGCGCGAGGTCGCGGCGATGCAGGTCACGATGGCCCCCTCGGGGCCTTCGGTGAACGTCCAATCGTAGGCGGCCTTTCCCGGCGAGGCGAGCAGGAACGAAGCGACGAGAACTGCGGCGACAAGCGAAATCAATCGGCGCATGGAGGGATCCTCCTTCCGTTCAAGCGGGACGCTCGTCGGAGCGTATCCCCGGCGGGCGGCTCGCGTCTCCTAATCGGAGAACGGCGATGGACATGCGGCTTCGGCCGGCGCGGACGCTGCAGGATTGCTGAATGATTGTATCACGGAACGCCGGCCGTTTCAATGATCGAGGAATCCGAAAAGACGGACGGATCCCGTCAGGGTCGTTCCCCCGGTGGCTCCGGCGCCGCGCTCCGGCGCCGGCTCCGAACCCACTCGATCACGATCGGGAGAACGGAGATCGCGACGATCGCGACGATCACGTAATGAAAATGAGTCTTCACGATCGGAAGGTCGGCGAAGTAATGTCCCCCGAGAACGAACACGAGCACCCACGTGATCGCTCCGGTCACGTTGTACATGGCGAACCGCGGGTAGCTCATCTTGCCGATCCCCGCGACGAACGGAGCGAACGTCCGAATGATCGGCACGAAGCGCGCGAGAAAGATCGTCTTCCCGCCGTGCTTCTCGTAGAACGCATGCGCCTGATCCAGGTGTTTCTTGTTGAAGAGACGCGAGCGCTCCTTGTGAAACACCTTCGGACCGACGAAGTGACCGATCGAGTAGTTGACCGCGTCCCCAAGAATCGCCGCGACGATGAGAAGCGCGGCGACCAAGTGGACTTCAATCGGGGAGCCGGGCCGCGCGGAAAGCGCCCCGATCGCGAAGAGGAGCGAATCGCCGGGAAGAAAGGGGGTCACGACGAGCCCCGTTTCGAAGAAGATGATCGCGAAAAGGAGCACATACAGCCACGGTCCCAGGACTCCGGCCCAATGATTCAAGTGTTGATCGATATGCAAGAAGATGTCGATCACCGTCTGAAGGAAATCCATCTCCTCTCCTCTCACACGAGCGGAAGTCCGCCCGCCGGCACGGCGCAATCAGTTCGCGGATCCCACCCATCCGACGACGCCACCACGCGCGGGTGGCGGCCACGGGCGCCTGCTCGCGCGCAGGCCACCAAGTGCGTAGGCGCGACTGGCCGGAGCGCGAGCGGGCTGTGGCCGACACGACCGAGCCGGGGCTCCCCGTCGCGAAGAGCGACGGGGTGGCGAGGAAGCTCCTTCGCGCATGCGGCGCGAAGGAGTGACCCGCCGTCCGACGACAGAAGACGCAACCACGGCGGGTGGCGATGGTGGGAACGGAGAGCCCCGGAGCCGGGGGTGAGGCTCGCTTGCTCAAACATGCCGCGCGCGGCGCGCGGCAACTCGCCGCTCTGCCTCCCCCCCGTCTCCGGAGCAAGACAAACCTGGGCGCCTGGGACCAGCCGTCCGACATCGCCACCACGGCGGGTGACCGCGGCGGGCAGCCGGTTTTACTCACGTGCTGCGATCGCTTGGGGGGTTCGCCGGCTACCCGCCCGCCATTGGCGTGGCGATCTCGATCCGGTCGCCGGGGAGGACCATCGTCTCCTGATAGAGCTCCCGCGGGACCGGCTCCCCGTTCCGCTCGACGATCGCCCATCGGGATCGAATCCCCATCTCCTCGAGAAGGAGAGGGAGGGAGATCGGACCGTCGAGCGCCCGCGCTTCTCCGTTCACGACAATTTCACCCATGAAGCGCCTCCTCCCAGTCCTTCCAAACCGGATCGAGCCCGAGAGCGGCGAGACGCTCGGCGACCTCGGCCGGGCTTCGCGTGTCCTCGACCATGAATTGCTTCTCCGCGTCGTCCGGGCGGCCGTAGCCTCCCGGCTCGGTGCGCGAACCCGCGCTCATCTGCGTGATGCCGATGCGCGCGAGCCCGTCCCTCATGCCGGGACCCTCGCGCGTCGAAAGAACGAGCCCCGCGTCCGGAAGGATCAGCCGGAGCGCCGCGACCATGCGGGCGAGCTCCCGATCGGAGACCGGAAACGGCGGCGCGAAGTGGCTCGCCGCCTCTCGGATCCTCGGGAAGCTGATCGATACATGCGTTCTCCAATACTGCTTCAAGAGCCAGCGCGCGTGCGCGGCGAGACGTATCGTTTCCATCCGCCAGTCCGCGAGGCCGAGAAGCGCTCCGATCCCGACCCGGCGGATTCCCGCCTCCGCGGCGCGGCTCGGCGCCCCCAGACGCCAATCGAAACGCTTCTTGGGTCCGTGCGTGTGGTAGCGGGCGTAGAGCTCGCGATCGTACGTCTCCTGGTAGAGCGTGACGCCGTCGATCCCCGCCTCGATCAGCCTTCGATACCCCCCGACATCCAGCGGCTCCACCTCGATCGCGACGGAGGGGACAAGGGAACGCGCGAGGCGCACCGCCGCATCGAGGTACTCGAGATCGACGTTCTTCGGGTGCTCGCCCGTCACGAGAAGCAGGTGCCGGAATCCCTGCCTCGCGAGGAAACGGATCTCCGCCTCGATCTCCGCAAGGCCGAGCGTGGCGCGGCGGACGTCGATGTCCCTCCGGAACCCGCAGTAGGTGCAGACGTTCACGCACTCGTTCGAGAGGTAGACGGGCGCGTAAAGAAGGATCGTGCGGCCGAAACGCTGCGCGGTGAGCTGCGCGGAGGCGGCGGCGATCTCCTCGAGCAGGCGGTCCGCGGCGGGAGAAAGAAGAATCGCCAAATCCTTGAGGTCTCGACCTTCTTTCGCGAGGACGGCGCGCACTGCCGGCTCGTCCGCGCGGTCGGCGCGATCGAGAAGATCCCCCGCCGGGATCGACTCCAACGTACGGGCAAGGTCGTTCATGGTCTCCCGAGAAAACCGGTGAGGGGAGAGGACGCTTCCGCCCGGTCCTTCTCCGAGGGAACGCCCGCTCGAAACGCCCTTCTTCCCGCCTCCACACCGAGGCGGAACGCTTCCGCCATCGCGACCGGGTCTTCCGCGGTGGCGATCGCCGTGTTGACGAGCACCGCATCCGCTCCCATCTCGAGCGCGGCGGCCGCGTGCGAAGGGGCGCCGAGCCCCGCGTCTACGACAACCGGGACGGTCGCCTCCTCGACGATGAGACGGATCGCATCGCCGGTCCGGAGCCCGCGGTTGGACCCGATCGGCGAGCCGAGCGGCATGACTGTCGCAGTGCCGGCTTCGGCCAAGCGGCGAGCGAGCACCGGATCCGCGTGGATATACGGGAGGACGACGAAACCCTCCTTGACGAGCACTTCCGCCGCCTTCAGCGTCTCCACCGGGTCGGGCAGAAGGTGCATCGGGTGCGGCGTCACCTCAAGCTTGATCCAGTCCGAGAGGCCCCCGGCGCGAGAAAGACGGGCGAGCCGAATCGCCTCCTCGGCGTCGCGCGCGCCCGACGTGTTCGGAAGGATGAGAACGCGCGACGGGTCAAGGTAGTCGAGGATGTTCCCCGACGCGGCCCCCTTCTCCGCGCGGCGGAGCGAGACGGTGACGATCTCGGAGCCGCTCGCCTCCACCGCCTTCGCCATGCACTCGAGCGAAGGGAACTTCCCCGTCCCAACGAGAAGACGGGAGCGGAAGGAGCGTCCGGCGATGACGAGGAGATCGGTCGCGTCGGCCAAGCGGGTTTCCCCTTTCACCCTACATCCCGCTCTCAGTATAGAAACCGCGACCAGCGGTGTCAAACGGACGTCCGGGCCCGCCGAATCTTCGCCTCGTGCATCCGGCGCTGCTCGATGAGAAGGATCTTCTCTGCACGCGTGAGGCGTTTGATCGCCCGTTCGCGGCGAAGCGCCTCGCCGCGCGTAAGACCGCTCTTTCGGAAGCGAAGCACAACCGGAAGACGCCCGCGGGTGTAGCGGGCGCCGCGCCCCGCGTTGTGCGCCGCGATTCGATCGGCGACGGAAAGGGCCACGCCGGTATAGAGAGTCGCGTCGGCACACTCGACGATGTAGACCGACCACGAGGTCTTCTTGCGTTTCATCGCGCTCATTCTAGCCGGACACCCCTCGTTGGCAACGGCGAAGTCGTCCGCTATGATCGGCCCTCGAGAGGTGCGCATGAATACCCTTGCATGTCCGTTCCGTCTTCTCTTCGTCGGGAGCAGCGCCTCCTGCGGCGCCGATCGGCTGCTGGACATCCTCGAGGCGGCCCTTCGAGGGGGCGTCGACGCGTTTCTCCTTCGGGAGAAATCGATGCCGGGCGGGCCGCTCCTCTCGCTCGCCCGGGAGGCGAGGAAGAGGACCGCGCGCGCGGGAGCCCTCTTCTTCGTCTCCGACCGAATCGACGTGGCCCTCGCCTCCGGCGCGGATGGCGTTCAGCTTCCCGAGAACTCTTTCACACCCGAAGAGACTCGGCGGCTCCTCGGACCCGAGGGGCGGATCGGGCGAAGCGTTCACGATCCGGCCGGAGCGCGCGAGGCGGAGAGGCGGGGCGCGGATTTCGTGCTCGCGGGGCCTGTCTTCGCGACCCCGGGGAAGGAGCGTCTTCTCGGGGTTCGCGGGGCGGCCGAGCTCCGAGCGGCCCTCGGCATTCCAGCGATCCCGATCGGCGGCATCGACGAGGCGCGCGTTCCCGAGATCCGCCGGGCCGGGTTCCGCGCGATCGCGGTCGTTCGGGCGATCGCCTCCGCGGCTGATCCCGAAGCGGCCGCGCGGCGCCTTCGCGCGCTCCTCGAGGCGCATCTCTCGTGAAACGGAAGAACCGTTCCTCCCGCGGATCCCGGGCTGAGGATCGGCGCTCCCGGCGGCGGATCTTCCTCTACGCGGTATTTCTCGCGATCGCGGCGACCTTCCTCTCCCCCATCGGCTACCTCACACTCTTCTCGCCCGATGTGGAGAGCCTCCGCTCCGAGAACCCGCAATCGACGGCGCTTCAGAAGGAGCGAGCGGACGAGGCGATCCGCGCCGGGCGTCCGTTTCGAAAGGAACAGCGATGGGTCCCGCTCCGTCAGATCAGCCCGCATCTCGTGAACGCGGTGATCGTGAACGAGGACGCGACCTTCTACGAACATCGAGGATTCGATGTTCATGAACTCAAGGAATCGATCCGGAAGAACTGGAGGGAGAAGCGCTTCGCCCGCGGGGCGAGCACGATCACCCAGCAGCTCGCGAAGAACCTCTACTTCGGGAGCGAAAAGAGCCTCCGGCGAAAGGCTCTCGAGGCGGTCACGACGGTCCGGCTCGAACGGACGCTCACGAAAGACCGCATCCTCGAGCTCTACCTCAACGTGATCGAGTGGGGACCGGGCGTTTACGGCGCCGAAGCGGCCGCCCGCCATTCCTTCGGCCTCTCCGCGAGCGATCTCACACCGCGGCAGGCGGCGCTTCTGGCGAGCGCCATCCCCTCGCCTCGCCGTATGAACCCCGCCGACCCCGGGCCCTATCTCCGGAAGCGCGCCGAGATCACGCTCGAGCGGATGCGCGCCCGCGGCATGCTCCCTCGGGAGCCGTGAAGGAATTCGGGACCTGATACCCTATTTCCGGGCCATGAGTCGACTGTTGGGAATGCTCCCTGCGGGGAAATAGGGTATCGGGTACCGAATTCCTACTCCCAGCCGAAGTCGCCCTTCAGGAGCTGGCGAGCGATGATGATCCTCTGGATCTCGCTCGTCCCCTCGCCGATCGTGCACGCCTTCGCGTCGCGCATGTAACGCTCGACCGCATAGTCCTTGGTGTACCCGTAGCCCCCGTGAATCTGAACCGCGTCGAGCGTCGCCTTCATCGCGAGCTCGGAGCAGAAGAGCTTGGCCATCGCCGCCGCGGTCATGATGTCCTTCTTCTCGTCCCGGAGGCGCGCCGCCGTGTACGTGAGATGCTTCCCGCACGCGATCCCCGTCCCCATGTCGGCGAGCATGTGCTGCACCGCCTGGAAGTTCGCGATCGGCTGTCCGAACTGCTCTCTTTGCTGGGAGTACTTCAGCGCCTCCTCGAACGCTCCCTCCGCGATGCCGAGCGAGAGAGCCGCGATCGAGATCCGTCCCCCCGCGAGCTGCTTCATCGCCTGGGCGAACCCCTGGCCCCGCTCGCCGAGGACATTCTCCTTCGGCACGCGAACGTCCTCGAAGATCACCTCGCTCGTGTCCGAGGCGCGCCATCCCATCTTGTCTTCCTTCTTCCCCGCCTTCAGCCCCTTCATCCCCTTCTCGAGAGCGAACATCGTGATCCCCTTCGTCCCCTTCTCCGGATCGGTTCGGGCGAGCACGACGAAGACATCCGCCACCGATCCGTTCGTGATGAAGACCTTCGTTCCGTTGAGGACGAAATGATCCCCCTTGTCGACGGCGCTCGACTCGATCGCCTTCGCGTCGGAGCCGGCGTTCGGCTCGGTCAGGCAGTACGCGGCGAGCTTCTCCCCCCGCGCGCACGGTGTGATGTACTTCCGCTTTTGTTCCTCGTTTCCGAAATCCCAAATCGGCGAGAGGGAGTTCGACGTGTGCGTGAGGAGCGTGAGCGCGTGGGAGGCGTCGACCTTCGCGAGCTCCTCGACGACGAGCGCGTAGCTCATGTAATCAAGTCCCGCGCCTCCGTACTCCTCCGGGAAGGGGATTCCCATCAAGCCGAGCTCGCCGAGCTTGCGGATCGTCTCGTGCGGGAACGCCCCGCTCCGATCGATCTCCGCAGCGATCGGCGCGATCTCCTTCCGCGCGAAATCCCGAACCATGTTCCGAATCGCCCGATGTTCTTCGGTGAGATACATGTCGGTCCGTCTCCGGGTGAGGGGCCTCGAGCAACCGCGGGGCCGAGTTCCAGATCGGCGTCCCGTTCTCTTGTCTTCCATTCGAGCGAAAGGCCCGGCCGGTCAAACGCCGAGCCGAAGCCTCGTGGCCAGCATCTCGGGAAGACCCGCCTTCAAGATCTTCGCCGACGCGGCGGCGACGTCATACACTTCGCGACGGAGCTTCAGTTTCCTCTCGGAGGTGTCGTAGATCCCGAACGACAAGCGCGGATCGTTGTCCCTCGGCTGGCCGACGGATCCCACGTTGATGATGTAGCGTCCGTCCCTCGGGAAAGGAACGGAGCCCTCGGGGATGCGCACCCCCCGCGCCCCCCCCTCGCGAAAGAACATGGGGAGGTGCGAGTGCCCGATGAAGCAGATCTCGTCGGGAAACGCGAGGAACGCCTCCTCGGCGATCGATTGGTTCACGATGTAGTGCCATTCTTCCCGCTCGTTCGGCGAGGCATGCACGGCGTAGAAATCGACGGTCCGGTAGTCCATCGGAAGCGTGCGGAGGTATTCGCCGTTCGCCGGCGCGAGCGTCTCGCCCGTCCAGAGCGCGGAGCGCCGTGCGTGGGTGTTGAAGGTCTCGATAGAGGTCGTCCCGATCGCGGCGGCGTCGTGGTTCCCGAGGAGGACATGCGCGCAGCGCGCGCGCACGCGCTCAACGCATTCGTTCGGATTCGCTCCGTATCCGACGATGTCCCCCAGACAGAGAACCTCGTCCGCATTCTCCTCGTCGATGCATCGGAGAGCGGTCTCGAGAGCCTCGAGGTTCCCGTGGATGTCGGAGAGAATCGCGAGGATCATCGAAGACTCCCGGAATCCGCGTGTATGCGCCAGATTACCGGATGCCTCCCTCCGCTGCAATCCCGTTGTCGGCTTCTTTTTCGAGAAGGCGGAATCGCTTCCGGGAAACGACGAAGGCGCGCGCGCTCCTCGGGTCCTCGGCGAGATGCCGGAGGACTTCCGCCGCGCGGCCCTTTCCGTCGGTCCGAAGGACCAGCAGGCGGCCGTCCCGTAAGAGATCGACGGAAAGAATCCCCTCGCGAAGGTTCACGCTTCGCGTCTTCCCCTTCGTGGTCTTCTCGCCGAGAACAACGTCCGCGCGCGTGAACCGATCGATCGCCTCGCGGAGAACGTCCGCGTCGAGATCGGGCGGGAGGACCGCCTCGTACTCGAGCGCTCTCTCCGTCGCGTCCGGCGCGGCGTCGCGGAGAGAGAGGGTCTTCCCGGCGAAGACGCGAACCCCCTCCGGCAGCTCCCCGTTCAACGCGGCCTCTGCGTCCTCGATAGCAACCGGCGCGCGGAAGAAGAGGTCGATCGGCTCTTCCATCCCCGCGTACCCGACCGGAAGCGCCGGCCCGAACGCGACGCGCACCTGCGGGTGAAATCCTTGCGTGTAGGCGATCGGAAGGCCGCTCCGGCGAAGCGCCATTCGAAAGAGACGGACGACCTCGAGGTGCGAGAGGAACCGAAGCGCGCCCTGCTTCGTGTAGCGAAAACGAAGACGCGCACGAGCCTCGGGGGGCGGCGGAACGACCGGCTCCTCGGCGGCCGGCGCGTTCTTCTCCCCGATCCGCTCCCGAACGACATGAAGTCGGTCTCCGCACGCGCGACAGACGCGGCATTCCTCCCGGCAGAACGGCGTCGCGCGCCCCCGCATTGCCCGCTCCCTTTCGCGGAGGAGGAACTTCTTCGAAAGCCCGCTATCGAGAGAATCCCAAGGGAGGCTCTCGTACGGATGGCGCTCCCGAAGATAGGAATCGGGATCGACCCCGGTTCTTTCGAACGCGCGAAGCCACCTCTCGTACGAGAAGACCTCGCGCCACTCGTCGAAGCGCGCGCCGGCTCGAAAGACCTCCTCCAGAACGGGCGCGACCCTCCGATCGCCGCGGGAGAGAACCCCTTCGATGCGGGTCTGGCGCGTGTCGTGACACTTGAGCGTTAAAGCGCGCGTCCTCGGGAGTCGTTCTCGAATCCTCGCCTGTCGTCTTTCGATCTCCTCTACGGATAGCTGCGCTTCCCACTGGAACGGCGTGTGCGGCTTCGGCACGAGGCTCGACACGCTCACGTTCAAGCGGAATCCCCTCGGCGCCCCCTTTCTCCCGGCTCGCCACACTTCGGAGACGAGTGAGGCGACCGCGTCCACGTCCTCGTCCTCCTCGGCGGGGAGCCCGATCAGGAAGTAGAGCTTGAGAAGATCCCAGCCGCTTCGGACCGCCCGCTCCGCCGTTCGAATCACGTCGTCGCGCGCGATCCCCTTGTTGACGAGCCGGAGCATCCTCTCCGAACCGGCCTCGGGCGCGATCGTGAAACCGGTCTTTCGATAGCGGGAGATCTCGCGGACCATCTCGCTCGTGAGGGTGCACGCGCGAAGCGAGGGGAGCGAGATCCCGGCCTGATCGTTCGCGAGGGCGCGGTTCAGCGCGCGGAGCATCGGGAGGATCTCCGCGTGATCCCCCGT
Source organism: Candidatus Eisenbacteria bacterium (assembly GCA_016867715.1). Classification (NCBI taxonomy): domain Bacteria; phylum Candidatus Eiseniibacteriota; species Candidatus Eiseniibacteriota bacterium. The sequence goes on from VGIW01000013.1 coordinate 13,767, forward strand.
CGAGAGCGAGGCGAGGGAGATGTCGTCGTGGCCGGTGCTCCGGAGCGCGCGGCAGGCCGACTCGACGACGTCGCGCGCGGACCGCTCGCGAAGCGGGCGGTAGATCATCCCCGCCTGGCAGAAGCGGCACCCGACCCCGCACCCCCTGGCGATCTCCGCGTACACGCGGTCGTGAACCGGTTGGACGGCGGGGACGAGCGGCGTGAGCGGCGGCGGAAACACCGCGAGGTCCGCCACCGCGAGACGGCGAGGAGCGGCGCGCCCGGAACGCCCCGCGCGCGAGGGAACGTAGACGCCGTCGACCGCATCGAGACGATCGAGAAGGCTCTCCTTCCTCCCGTCCCCCTCTCTCTTCCACCGGCGCACCGCCTCGTCGATCGCGAGCACCCCCTCCTCCCCATCGCCGAGAAGGAAGAGATCGAAGAAAGGCGCGAGCGGTTCCGGGTTCAGCGCGCACGGGCCGCCCCCGACGACGAGGGGAAGGGGCTCTTCCCGCTCCTCCGCGCGGAGGCGGACCCCTGAGAGATCGATCGCGGCGAGAACATTCGTGTAGGAGAGCTCATGCTGAAGCGTGATGCCGAAGAGATCGAACTCGCGAACCGGCCGGAACGATTCAGATGAGAAGAGCGGGATTCCGCTTCTCCGCATCTCCTCCTCCATGTCGATCCAGGGAAGGAAGGCGCGCTCTGCGGCCGAACCTTTGCGGCAATTGATCAAATGATAAAGAATCTCGAGCCCGTGATGCGGATAGCCGACCTCGGCGACGTCCGGGAAGAGAAGTGCCCACGACACCTCCGCCTCGTCGATCCGCGGGCGGTATCCGTTCCGGACGGGCGGCAGATAGCGGCTCGGCTTCTCGATGTGCGGCAGGATCGCTTCGAGCGCGTCTTGCACGGAACGCACGATCTCCCTCCTCACGGCTGATCCGCGGCGGTTCGTTCCCATTCCCGGCGGTTCGCCTCGTCCCGGCGGCTCGTCGCCTCTCCCTCCCACGGCGCCCTCGATTCGGGCGATCGATCTTCGAAGAGAAGCGCGTCAAGATCGATCCCCGCCTCGCGCACCGCCCGATTCCAGCGCTCGCCGTCCGCTAGTCGGAGAAGGAAGGGGGCGATCTCCTTTCCCCCGAGGGCGAGAATCGCTTCGATGTAGACCTCGCGGAGATCGGGCGCTTTGACCCGAAAACCGGCGAGACGACGCCTTTCCCGCGCGAGTGCCGTCTTCATCTCTTCAGGTCTCAACATCCGGCTCCACTGGAAAGGGGTCCGGGGTTTTGGGACGAAGGGGTGGAGCGAGATCGACACCGTTCCCGTCCTCGCGCCGGCGGAGCGGAATCGGGCGCGGATCGCTTGCGCGAGACGAAGAATCCCCTCGCGGTCCTCCTCCGTCTCGCGGGGGAGCCCGAGCATGAAATAGATGCGAAGGTTTCGGAAGCCGGCCCGTCCCGCCCGCTCGACGCCGGAGAGGATCGCCTCGTCGCTCGCGTTCTTGCCGATCCGCGCGCGGAGAGCAGGGGTCCCCGCCTCGGGAGCGATCGTGAGCGTGCGAAGCCCGCTCCGCCGGAGCGCATCCAGGACCGGATCGGTGAGCTGGTCGACGCGCACCGAGGAAGCGGTGACCAGCCATCCACGCCGGAGGAGGCCGGCGGCGATCGCCTCCGCTTCCCAATGATCGAAAAGGGCCGCCGTCACGAGCCCGATCGCGCGGGCCGGCTCGCGACCGAGCCTCTCATCCTCCTCGCGGAAGCGGTCGGCGAGAGCGAAGACGACGTCGGCGGGGACCTGGCGAAACCTCGGGAACGCGGCGCCGACGGTGCAGAAGCGGCAGCGGCGCGGACAGCCGCGCGAGATCTCGACGAGAAGGGTGCTTGCGAACTCCGCGCGCGGAGAGAGAATGCGCGAGACGGCCGGATCGGAGGCGATCGCCTCGTAACTTCGCCGCGGAAGATCTCCGCTTCTCCCGTGGACGGCCGGAACGTAAGCCCCCTCGATGCGCGCCGCCCGCTCCAGATGCGCCCTTCGCGGCAGGCGGAGATCCTGGAGACGAAGATCGAGGTACTCGAGGACGATCTCCTCGCCGTCCCCCAGAAGGAAGACGTCGACGAACGGCCGGAGAGGTTCGGGGTTCAAGTAGGTACACGCCCCCCCGACGACGACGATCGGATGGCGGTCCTCCCTCTCCTCGCGCCGAAGAGGAACGCGCGCGGCCAGGAGCATGCGGAGAAAGTTCACATAGTCGTTCTCGAACGAGATCGAGAACGCGAGAACGTGCGCCCCGCCGGCGGGCCGGCTGCTCTCCAGGGTTCGAAGCGGACCGGAATCCTCCTCCGGAAGAAAGACCCGCTCGGCGGCGAACCGGCCGCTCCGGCGCATCCGTCCGAGGATCGTCTGGAAGCCGAGGTTCGACATGCCGACCGAGTAACGGTTCGGATAGGCGAGCGCGACCTCGAGCTCTCCGGATCGGGGCCGGACGCCGTCGTAGAGGGTCTCTCCCCGAAGCAGGGCGGCCCGGTCCTCGATCGCAGTCTTCCGTCTCTCCATCACGCTTCCGCTTCCGCCCGCCGATTCTCGTCGTGGGGATACGCCGCCCGGAAGGGGCGGGAAGATTCAAGATCGGGGAGAATTCGCCGTACGGGCGATGCCCGTTCTCCTTATCTTATGGTCGTGCGAACGGGAAGTCAACGCGGCCCGGCCTCGAAGGCAGGGAGCCGCTCTCGGGAGCCGCGCAACCGGACGCGGTTGACCCGCGCGCGGCGGATCGCGTAGCGTTTCGGAAGGCGGCCGCCGGACCCCCGCAAGCCGCAGCAAGGAGTCTCTCTTGGTCTACCGGCCGATCGACGTCGTTCTCGCCGTCACCTATCGGTGCAACGCGCGCTGCATCATGTGCAACATCTGGAAGAACCCGTCGGAGAACGACCTCACCGCCGAGGAATACCGTTTCCTCCCGTCGTCGCTCCGCTACGTGAACATCTCCGGAGGCGAGCCGTTCCTTCGGGACGACATCCCCGAGATCGTGCGGGTCGTGAAGGAGCGGGCCCCGCGCGCCGAGATCGTCCTCTCGACGAACGGCTTCTTGCCGGACCGGATCGAGCGCGCGATGAAGGAGACGCTGAAGATCGATCCGACGGCCGGGGTCGGCATCTCGATCGACGGGGCCGGGGAGCTCCACAACAAGGTGCGCGGCATCCCGCGAGGCTTCGACAAGTGCATGGACACGGCGGAGCGCCTGAAGAAGCTCGGCATGACGAACATCCGCCTCGCCTTCACCGTGGTCGACGATAACGTGGACGATCTTCCCGAGGTCTACCGGCTCACGAAGAAGATGGGGATCCAGTTCACGATGGCGGTCGCGCAGAACTCGTCGCATTACTTTATGACCGAAGAAAACGCCTTCAGCCTGGTCGAGAAGCTCCGCGAGCGGCTCGGCCCGATCGTCGAGGATTTGCTCCGATCGAGCCGGCCCAAGAACTGGCTCCGCGCGTTCTTCGCCCATGGCCTCTTCCGCTACGCCGCGGGGGCTGGCCGGCCGTTCGTCTGCAACGCCGCAGAGGACTTCTTCTTCGTCGGGCCGAATGGGAACGTCTATCCGTGCAACGTCCTCGACCGGGTGCTCGGCAACGTGCGGGAGAAATCCTTCGAGGAGATCTGGGAGTCGGCCGAGGCCGAGAAGATCCGGGACGAGGTGCGCGCGTGCGAGCTCCGGTGCTGGATGATCTGCACGGCGCGCGCCGACATGAAACGAAACGCGGGGCAAGTCGCCCGGTGGATCGCGAAGAACAAGACGGCGGCTCACCTCGGGAAGTTCGAGCTCGAGGCGCGGGAGGAAGAGCCTCGATGATCTTCGAGCAGATCCCGGTCGGGGGCGACCGGAATTTCGCTTACCTTGTCGGCGACCGCCCGGGCGGATCGGCCTTCGCGGTCGATCCGTCCTACAGCCCGCGGCGCGTCTTCGATCTCGCGAGGGAACGAAACCTCACGATCCGAGCGATTCTCTGCACGCACGACCACCCCGACCACACGAACGGAAACGAGGAGCTGCGGGCGCTCACCGGCGCGGACGTGCGCATCCACCCGTCCGCCTCCGGGCAGAGAGCGAAGGGGGTTGCCGACGGCGAGGTCTTCCGCGTGGGCGACCTCGAGGTGCGCGCGATCCACACGCCGGGACACACGCCCGACTCGGTCTGCTTCCTGGTCGGCGGGAAGCTCCTTTCGGGAGACACGCTCTTCGTCGGGAAGGTCGGGGGAACCGGAACCGGCGACGACGCCCGCGCCGAGTACGAGAGTCTGCACGAAAAACTCCTCGTCCTTACGGATGAGACCGAGGTGTGGCCGGGGCACGATTACGGTGTGCGTCCCTCCTCGACGATCGGCGACGAGCGCCGCACGAACCCGTTTCTCCTCCAGCCCGATTTCGCGTCGTTCGTCGCCCTCAAGAAGAACTGGCTCCAGTACAAGAAAGAGCACGGGATCAAGTAGACGCTCCCGTTGCGCGGACAACCGCCCAATCGTCTATAATCGTTCCGGAGGAGCGCCATGCCGACGAAGCCGAGCCGCGAGCTGGTCACCTGGCCGAACGAACATCCCGACCGCCCCTACCGGATCCACTTCGACTGTCCCGAGTTCACCTGCGTCTGCCCGATGACCGGGCAGCCCGACTTCGCCTCGTTCCGCATCGAGTACGTCCCGGACAGCCTCTGCCTCGAGCTCAAGTCACTCAAGCTCTACCTCTGGTCGTATCGGGACGAGGGGATCTTCCACGAGACCGTGACGAACCGGATCCTCGACGACCTCGTCGCGGCGGTGAAACCGCGCTGGATGCGGGTCGTCGGAGAGTTCAACGTGCGCGGCGGCATCGGGACCACGGTCATCGCCGAGCACGGCACCCTGCCCGCGGAAACTTAAGCAGAGACAGCCGCCTGTTTCGAACCTACTGCGAAGCGCGAGAAGGCCCGGTCTTCTTCGCGGCCGCGTGAAGCAGACGACCGTCCCGACTCCAGGAGAGGTGACTGTCCCCGGTTTCCCGGAGCGCGATCGCGCGTCAGTCTTTCGATCCGCCGACGAAGCGATACACGCCCGCGCCGATCACCCCGCCGATGATCGGAGCCACCCAGAAGAGCCAGAGCTGCGACAACGCCAAGCCGCCCGCGAACACCGCGACGCCCGTGCTCCGCGCGGGGTTCACCGAGGTGTTCGTCACCGGGATGCTGACGAGGTGGATCAGCGTGAGGCAAAGCCCGATCGCGATCGGCGCGAAACCTTGCGGGGCCCTCTTGTCCGTCGCGCCGAGGATGACGATGAGGAACATCATGGTCATCACGATCTCGCAAACGAGAGCCGATCCGAAGGAGTACCCGCCGGGCGAATGCTCGCCGTAGCCGTTCGAGGCGAACCCGGCCGACGCATCGAACCCCGCCTTTCCGCTTGCGATGATGTACAGGACCGCGCCGGCGACGATCCCCCCGAGCACCTGCGCGACGATGTACGGAAGAAGCTGCTTCGACGGGAAACGTCCTCCCGCCCACAAGCCGACGGAGACCGCAGGGTTCAGATGGCATCCGGAGATATGCCCGATCGCGAAGGCCATCGTCAGCACGGTCAGACCGAAAGCGAGCGAGACGCCAAGAAGACCGATCCCCACCTGGGGAAACGCCGCGGCGAGCACCGCGCTGCCGCATCCGCCGAGAACCAACCAGAAGGTCCCGAAGAACTCCGCGCCGTACTGTTTCATGTTCTACTCCTCGCGAGCAGTGGGATCGCCGCCGTCCGGAAAAGCGGCCGCTCGATCGCGGGGCGGGGACTTCTCGCCCCGGGGCCGTTCCGCGACGCCGGCTCCACCCGCCGGCTGACTTCTACCACGTTGAAACTAGGGACAGTCACCTATTTCGAAGCATGAAAAGACCCGGTCTTCTTGTCGTTCGCGCGAAAGAGGCGAAATAGGTGACTGTCCCCAGGTCCTACCCACGCCCCCCGCGATCGACTGGTGCGCGCCGAGGTTCATCGAGCGGCCTCCTCCTCACCATCCTGCCTCCCGTCGAACCGCGGCGCAAGCGCGGGGATTGAGTGAGACCTCAAGTAATGTCTCTACTTCAAGGCCGCCCGAATGGGGAGGTTTTCTCGTTTGACCCGTCCCCCGGAATTCATGTAGCATTCCTAATGATTTCAATAAGGATTGTTGCTCTTTGCAAGCCTACCCCCCGGGAAAGAAGACGAGCGATCGAGACGCGAGCGGCCCCGCCGGGGTCGTTCCCGTTCGTCGTTCCCCCCGACCTGAGCGCCGGCTTCCCCCCGTTGACCGACGTCTCCGTGAAACCCGCGCATCCCGAGGCCACGGCCGTCGGGAAGGAGGTTTGGCGATGACGCATCGCAAACGGAACATTCTCATCACGCTGGTCTTGGTGCTTCCGGCAGTTCTCCTCTTGGCCTTCGGCCGCGAGGCGCCGCCCGTTCGCGCCGACCAGGTCGAGCTTCACCTGGAGCTCGTCCCAGAACCCGGAAAGACCACGCAGGGGATTCCAGGGAACTGCACCACCTGGCACGAGATCTACCCCGCCTACTGCACACCGCACCACCAGAGCGGATACGAAGACAACGGCGACGGCGAGGTCTCTCCCTGCGACATCATCGAGCTGAATGGGATCCGGTACCACATCATCTGGGCCGGGCCGACCTACTGGCTGAATTGCTCCGGCTTCGAAACCGCGCTCGAGCCGATCGACCCGCGGCCCGGGAACCCGACCTGCGAGATCTGGCACACGATCTATCCGCCGTCCCAGTATTGTCAGGAGTCGCACGTCGACAATTGGCAGGACAACGGAGACGGCGTGGTCTCGGCCTGCGATTATGTATGGATCAGCGGCCACCCTTGCCACATCGTCGATGTCCGTCTCAACATCACGGTCGTCCCCGACGGCGGCGGGACCGCGACCGAGCAGGGATCCTGGGGGAAGGTGAAGGGGCTCTTCCGCAAGGTCCTTTAGACCTATTGGGTTCACATGAGAAGCCCGTCCGGCTCTCGGGCCGGGCGGGCCTACTTTCGTCTTGACGAGCGCGCTCGTAGGGGCGTATCGAGAGAGACGGAAAAGGGAAGAACGCGCATCTGCCGCCAGTCGATCCCGGCGGAGAGCTCTCCTCGGGTCGATCGGCCGCATTCCGCGTGTAACGGGGCAATCGGGAGAGAGAGAACGGACTCCCGGGAAGGAGGTCGTCGATGAAGCAGAAGAAACGCCCGTTCTTCTTCGCGCTCGCCGCGGGTCTTCTCGCGATTCTGCTCGTCCTCGCGATCGGCGCGAACCGCCCGGAGGCGCGGGCGCCGGTGGGCGAGCTCTACTTGGAGCTCCTCGTGACGAAGGGAGGACCGCCCGGCTACGCAATCCCGCCCAACTGCTCGGTCTGGCGCGAGATCCACCCGAATCCCGGAACTCTCCGCCATCAGAGCAGGTTCGACGACAACAGCGACGGTCTTCTGTCCCCCTGCGACATCATCTACCTCGATCAGCTTGCTTATCACGTCAAGTGGGTCGGCCCGACCTACTGGGTGAGGCGTCTGCAAGAGCAGGTCGCCCTCGAGCCGGAGATCCAGCCGACCGGAGAGAACCCGACGTGCGAGACGTGGCACGAGGTCTATCCGTTCTTCTGCACGCCGCATCACATCGATGCGTGGGAGGACAATCAGGACGGGGTCTTGAGCGTCTGCGATATCGTCTGGATGAACGAGGTCCCTTGCCACATCGAGCGGATCGAGCTGAACATCACCGCCGAGCCTCTCCCGTCGGGGACCGAACAGGAATCGTGGGGAGGGATCAAGAACCTCTTTCGAAGGGTCTTTCGCTGAAGCGGATCCCCGGTCCGCGGTCGGGCGCCGGAGTTTCGTCCCGGCTCCGAGCGGATCCCGCGCCGGGCCGGGAGTCGGGCCCATCGGGTAGCCGGGCTGTCCGGACCACAACCTTCTTATTTGCATTCGGTTACACGCCGGGTCTTCCCGCGGGAGCTGCGGAAAATCGGCTTGCCGCCTTCCTTTGCGGATGCTACGTTGATGCTGCGGCTGGAACCTCACGCAAGGTGAGGGTCCGGTGCGTGCCGGCCGAACCGGTGCCTCCCACCTAACGACAGCCTGCCGATCCAGCTTCGAGGGTGGTCGCCGAGTTCCGCGAGGTCGGCCGCGTGTGCGGGAACGGAGCGCGGCGCTCTCCGATCCGCTCGGGCGGCCTCTCCGCGGCAGGGCCGGCGGGACATTCAACCAGGCAGATGGAGGGAATACCATGAAGCGTAGGTACCTGATCGTTCCGCTGATCGTGCTCCTCTTCCCGATCGCGCTCTTCCTCGCGACCGGAAGGGAGATGAACCCCGTGCGGGCAACACCGACGGAGATGCACCTCGACCTCGAGGTGGGCGGCGAGTTGCTCCAAGGAATTCCGGGGGACTGCGCCACCTGGCACGAGCTCTATCCGAACTACTGCATCCCCCACCACCAGGACGCGTACCAAGACAACGGGGACGGCGTGGTCTCGGTCTGCGATTACATCATCCTCGACGGAATCCGGTACCACATCATCTGGGTCGGGCCGACCTACTTCACCGACGACGGCCATGTGTGGGAGCCGGTCGGCGATCCGAGCGGCAGCCCGATCTGTCAAGACTGGCACATGGTCTACCCGGTCTACTGCCACGTCGCCCACGTCGATGACTGGGACGACAACTACGACGGCGTCCTAGGCGATTGCGACCACGTGCTGATCGACGGCTCGTGGGTCCACATCGATCGGGTCGGTCTCGACATCATCGTGGTGCCGGAGCCGACGGGCACGGAGGAGAGCACCTGGGGGCAGGTGAAGAAGCTGTTCCGCGATCTCTTCTAGTCGGACAAGACGCGCGCGTTTTGCCGCCCGGTCAGGGCCGACCGGGCGGCGTTCTTTCTACTTGAACTTCCCTTCCACGGAAAAGCCGCGCTCCTTCCACTCCCGAATCCCTCCGCGGAACCAGAGAAGCTCGCGGAAACCGGCGCGCGCAGCCCACGTGGCGCACTGCCGGCTCCGGATGCAGTCCTCTCCGTAGCAGTAGGTCGCGAGCGGGGTCGCCGCGCGGTCGAGACCAGGCCGCGCCCTTTCCAGATACGCGTCGAGGGAATCGGCGAAAAGATGGGAAGCGAGGCAATCCGCCCCCGGAATGTGGTTGATCTCGTAGTCGCGGTCATTCCGCACGTCGAGAAGAAGAAGGTCGTCCCGCGGTTCTCCGCGCGCGCGATCTCTCCTCTTCAGCCGCTCCCGGATCTCCTTCGCGTCGACGATCCGGACGACCGGGAGGGCGTCGTCCGCGGCCCATTCCGCGTAGCCTCCCGGGAACCAGCGCACCTTCTCGATCCCCGCCATCCGGAGAAGAAGATACGCGAGCGCGCCCCGGCCGCTCATCCCGTCGTCGGCGAGAAGGATCTCCGACTCGAGATCGATCCGGGTCGCCGGCCGCGGTCCGACCTCCGCGAAGACGGAGCGGATCTCGGGGCCGGGAAGAAACGTCCCGTCCTTCCGGATCACCGTCCGCGGATCGAACGGCAGCGCGTGCGGGATGTGTCCCGGACGGAGATCCTTCGCGTGTGAACGATCCTTCCCCTCCCAGGAGACCGTATCCCGAAGATCGATCACCTCGAAGCCGTCGGTCCCGTAGCGTTCGCGCAGATAGTCGAGCGTCGCCAGACGCGTGGAGTCGAGCTCCGAGACGCGTTCGAGCTCGGGAACCACAGCCCCCCGCGAGACGCTTCCTCCCGCCTCGACCCACGATTCGTATCCCCCGTCGAGGAAGAGAACGCCGTCGCGCCCCGCGAGCTCGAGAAGCCAGAAGAGGCGGGCCGGTGCCGCGGGATCCTCCCGGGTGCCGGAGCAGACGATCTTCCCTCCGCCCGCGCGCGGAAGGCGGAGCGGGCCGGCCGCGGCGAGAGCGGCGGCGGCCGTCCCGGTAGGAACGGACAGCGCTCCCGGGATGTGCCCCTCCTCGAAGCCCGAGGCCCGTGCGTCGAAGACCGCGACCTCCTCGAGATGATCGCGGAGCCATGCCGCGTCGACCGCGATCTCCGGAAAGACCGGGGGCTTCGTCTCCTTCTTTGCGAGCCACGGGGGCCATTGCGCGGCGAGCGGAGAAGCCGCCGCGAAAGCCGCGAGAAGAACTCCCGCCGCGATTCGGCCGGCGCGCCGGGCGCGATGCCGCAGGCCGGAACCGCAGGGCCTTTTTTGTTCATAAATGAAGCGTTTCAACCCCGCTCCTCCTCCATACGGGCGAGGATCTTCTCGAGCCGGCGCTGTCCGCGATCGACCACGAGAAGATGGATCCAGATCGCGGCCCACGTGAGAACGAAAGCGGAGAAGAGGAAAGAGACGTTGACCGGCTTCCGCTCCGTGCGCCACTCGCGCGGAGGCTTCTCCGCAGGCGTCTCGGCCGGCGCGCCCGCAGCCGGAGAGAAGCACCAAAGAACGAGCAGGAAGAGCGCGAACCGCGCCGAACGACGGATCATAGCGACCGTCTCCTTTCGTCGAGCAACGCCTCGGCGCGCCCCTCCGCCGCGCGGAGTCGCATGCGAAGGCGGAGAAGCACGACGAAGAGAAGGGTGAACACGGCGAGGGAGTAGAAAAACGCGGCGCGCATTCTCGGATCGAGACCCGATCCTTCTCCGCCCGCGAAGACGGGCGAAGGATGTTGCGTCCGCCACCAGCGAATCGAGAGATAGACGATCGGGACGTCGAGAAACCCGACGATCCCGAGCACCGCGGAGAGGGTCGCCCGCCGCGCCGCATCCGGCACGTACGAACGGAGAAGGAGATAACCGATGTAGAGGAACCAGAGCACGAGCGTCGAGGTGAGGCGCGCGTCCCACGTCCACCAGATCCCCCACACCGGTTTCGCCCAGATCGGCCCGGTTGCGAGAACGAGCGTGCAGAAGAGAACGCCGACCGCCGCCGATGCTTCCGCGAGACGGTCGTACGAAGCGCGCCGCGAGGCGAGATACGCGATCGAGGCGGCGAACACGACGAAGAAGGCGAGGAACGCCACCCACGCCGCGGGAACGTGGATGTAAAAGATCTTCTGGACGAGACCCATCGTCCGCTCAACGGGGGCGTGGTAGAAGATCAGGAAGAGGTTCAAGACCATCGCCGGGCCGACGAGGAGGATCAACCCGCGATCGATCCGGTTTCGGGCACCGTGCATGTTCATTCCTCCAACACGAAGCCGAACGTCAGGAAGGCGACGCTCGCGAAGATCGCGTCGAACGCGATCAGGATCTTGAGCGCGGCCGCGGGCGATTCCCCCCGGAAGATCGCCGCGGTCCCCTCGACCGCCGCGAGGAGCACCGGCACGGCCACGGGGAAGAGGAGAACCGGGAGGATCACGCCCTTGAGGCGCGTGCGCGCCGTGACCGCGACGAGAAGGGTTCCGACCGCGCAGAAGCCGAACGTCCCCGCGAGGTTCAGGAGAAGCATCCGCGGGAGCATGGGAAGAATATCGACGTTGAAAAAGACGACGAAGAAAGGAAGCGTGAGAAGCTCCGCGAGGTACATGAAGAGCGTTCCGGCGAGAAGCTTCGCGACGTAGATGAGACCCCGATCCATCGGCGCGAGGAGAAGGCCCTCCATGCCGTCCATGTCGCGTTCGACCGCGTGCGTGTGCTCGAGGCCGATCGTCCCCGCGAAAGCGAACGCGATCCAGAGAAGACCGGGGGCGATGAGGCGCGTCTCCTCGCGGGTCGGCTCGAAGGCGAAGGCGAGAAGGAGAACCGAGAGGATCGAGAAGAGCGTCATCGAGAAGAGTCCCTGCCGCGTTCTGAGCTCGAGGAGGAGGTCTTTCGCGAGAAGCGCGCCGACGCGCGCGAGGCCGTCCATCACGATTCCTCCGCGAGGAGTTCCCGAACGCGGGGGGCGCGTTCCGAAGAGGAGAGCTTGCCGAGATCCATCTCCCCCGCGACCCGTCCTTTTCGAAGAAGAACCGCGCGGTCGGCGAGCGGAGCCGCGACCTCGAGATGGTGGCTCGAGAGAACGAGAGCCGCCCCCCGGGCGCGCGCGGAGGCGAGCCGATCCGCGAGCGCGCGCGCCGAATCGAGATCGAGCCCCGTGAACGGCTCGTCGAGAAGAAGCACGTCCGGATCGTGAAGAAAGACGCGCGCGAGGGCGAGTCGCTGCTTCATCCCGCGAGAGAAGCTCCGCGCCGGTTCGTCCCGCCACGACTCGAGGCCGACCTCGCGAAGCGCCGCGCGCACGCGCTCCGCACGATTCTCCACGCGGTAGAGTCGCGCGAAGAAGCCGAGGTTCTCCGATGCGGTGAGATCGCTGTAGAGCGCGAGACCGTGCGACAGGAACCCGATCCTTCGGCGCACGTTCCCTTCGTTCGCGCGCGGCGAGCATCCGCAGATCGAAACCTCCCCCTCGTTCGCGAGAAGAAGCCCGGCGAGGATCCGAAGAAGCGTCGTCTTCCCCGCTCCGTTCGGCCCGACGAGAAGCACCGCCTCTCCGGCGCGCGCCTCGAGCGCCGCTCTGTCGAGCGCGCGGAGAAAGCCGAACCTCCGGACGATCCCCCGGCCGAGAATCGTCGGAGGGGAGATCACCGAACTCTCCCCGAAGGAGCTCGGAGCGAGATGCCGAGCGCGGCGAGAAGAACGAACGCGAGAAGCGCGATGAGAGGAAGACGGATCTCGGCGAAGGGGGGCGCCCCGGTGAAGATACGCCCCTTGGGCATCGCGTCGGCAGCGGGCGCGGCCGGGGATCCGCCGACCGCGCGGAAGACGATCCGATCGCCCGCCGCGATCGACTCCATTGTGAAGACGCCGGTCCCGCGCGCGCCGGTGTGGGCGGGAGAGATCCCTTCCCCCTCGATCCGCATGTCGGGGGGCGCGGCGATCAGGACGCGCGGAATCGCGTACGGCGCCCGCGCGTCGAACGCGAGCTCTCCCGGGTACGCAAGATCGAAGCTCGCCGCAACCGCGGTCATCCCCGGTCTCATCGGGTAGTCGATCGCCGCCTCGTCCGGGCGCTCCGTCGGGATCGGATCGCGCCGCACCGGCATGATCCCGCGCGAGGCGGCGAGGACGAGATCGGAGATGTCGCTCATCGGCGCGGGAAGAAACACGCGGAACGTTCCGCGCGCGCCGACCACTGTCCGCGGCGGAGCGGCTTCGTTCACGACGCGGAAGACCTCGTCGATCCGGATCCGACTCTCGACGAGCGAAAGATCGATCTCCATCTCATCCACTCGGATCCCGGAGAGCGCGCTCGTCGTGTCGTACACCTCGAAGACGATCGTCGTGTCCGCTCCCGAACGAAGATGAAAGCGGCTGTTGTAGACGATGCCGAGATAGGAGGCGTGTACGAGATACGGGTTTTCCTCGCCCGTCGGCAAACCGTCGAAACGGAAGCCGGACACCGCGTCGTCCGCCTCCCAGACGCCGCCTTTCTCGCCGAACGAGGCGAGCCGGAACTCGACCGGCCCCCGCAGCGGTCCTCCGGTCCCGTTCACGACCCGCCCGCGGACGACCCCGTCTTCCGAAGCCGCAAGCGCCGACGAGACGAGAAGAAGCGACAGGAGAAGGATCCTACGCATCGCTTCTCCCCTCCTCGCGGTCGATCGCGATGAGGACTTCCGCGGCTTCCCGTTTCATCCGTTCCCTTTCCGCCTCGTGGTCCGCTTCCGAGAGCTTGCCCATCTCCCGGTCGAAGTCGAGCTCGCGGATCGCGGCGAGAAGAACGCGCTTCCGCTCGCGAAGCGCGCAGATCCGGTCCTCTCGCTCCGCCCGCATCTCCGTGCCGCGGCGGAAGAGCGGCGGCAAGAGCGCGGCGACCACGAGCACCGGGAGCAACAAGAGGAGGATGCTCACGGCGCGCCTCCCTCGCTCTCGCTCGCCTTCGGAATGGGCGGCCCCTCGCGTCTCATGGGGACGAGGCAGATGAGCCCACCGAGAACGAGAACGATCCCCCCGACCCACACCCAGAGAACGAGCGGGTTCCGATAGACCTGAATCACCGCTCCTCCCTTCTCTCCCGTTGATGCATAAACGAGATAGATATCCTCCCGCACGGTCGAGTGGATCTCCACCTCCGTGCTCGGTTGCTCGCTCGCGTAGTAGAACCGCCTCTCCGGACGATAGACGCCCACCGGCCGCCCTCTCCGCTCCAGGACCACGCGCGCGCGCGCGAAATCGTAGTTCGGGGTCTCCCCCTCCTCGAGGTTCTCGACCCGGAGCGTGTAGCCGGCGATCGCCATCTCGCCTCCCGGGGAAAGCTCCTCCGCGCGGCTTCGATTGAACGAGGAACCGGCGAAGCCGACGAAGAGAAGGACGACCCCGAAGTGGACGACATAGCCTCCGTAACGCCGGGGATTTCTGAGAAAGAGGTTTGCGAGCGCGCGGGGCCACGACTCGCCGAGCTGCCTCCTGCGGACGCGGCCCCCCCGATAGAACTCCATCAGGATCGTGGTCGCCACGAAGACGGACAAACTGAAGCAAATGAGCGCATAGCGCGCGCGGACCGCGAGGAGAAAGAGGATGGTCCCCGCGGCGAGCATGAGCGCCGCCGGCCAAGCGAATGACCTTCGCAGGCTCGGCCACGACGTCCGCCTCCACGCCAAGAGAGGCGCGAAGCCGGTGAGGAAAAGCAGGAAGAGCCCGATCGGCACGTTGATCCGATTGAAGTAGGGCGGGCCGACCGATATCTGCTCGCCGCGAACCGCCTCCGAGAGGACGGGGAAGAGCGTCCCCCAAAGAACCGCGAAACAGGAGACGAGAAAGACGAGATTGTTGAAGAAGAAGCTCGACTCCCTCGATAGAACCGAATCGAGGGTCGCGTCGCTCCGGAGATATTCCCTTCGCATCCAAATGAGCCCGAACGAGAAGACGACTCCGAGGGCGAGGAAGCCGACGAAGTAGTGTCCCACCGGGCTTTGGGCGAACGCGTGGACGGAGCTCACGATCCCGCTCCGCGTGAGAAACGTCCCGAAGACGCAGAGGAGATACGTCGTGACGACGAGCACGGCATTCCACACCTTGAGCATGCCGCGCTTCTCTTGAATGATCACCGAATGCAGAAGGGCCGTCCCGGTGAGCCAAGGCATGAGCGAGGCGTTCTCGACCGGGTCCCACGCCCAGTAGCCGCCCCATCCGAGCTCGACGTACGCCCACCGCGCGCCGAGGAGAATCCCGCCGCTCAGGAAGAGCCACGCGAAGAGAGTCCAGCGCCGCGTCGCGAGAAGCCAGCCCGCGCCGGGGGCGCGCGTCCAGAGGGCGGCGAGAGCGAATGCGAAGGGGACGACGAAGCCGACGAAACCGAGATAGAGAACCGGAGGATGGACGACCATCGCCGGATGCTGGAGGAGCGGATTCAGACCCCTCCCGTCGGGAGGCGCGTAGGGGATCGGCGTTCCCGCATGATCCATCACCAGCGGACGAAACGGGTTCGCCGCGAGGAGGTTCATGTTCGTGAAGAAGAAGGCGGAGACAAGGAGAATCGCCGTCACGTAAGGCATGAGATCGCGATTCCGGTTCCGGTTCGACCAAAGGACCGCGATCCCGTAGAGAGAAAGCAGCCAGTTCCAGAAAAGGAGGGATCCCTCCTGACCGGCCCAGAGCGCGGTCACTTTGTAGAAGGTCGGAAGGTCGATGTTCGAATGGTTGGCGACGTAAGCGTTCGAGAAGTTGTCCTTGAGAAAGAGCACGACGAGGGAAAGAACGGACAGGGTCAAGAGGAGGAACGAGACGACGAGGCTCCGCTCCCCCGCCGAGACGAGACCTTCCCGCCGATTGTGCCCCCCGAGGAAGCTCGCGGCCGCGCCGAAGAGCGTGACGGGATAGAGGGTGATGAGCGCGAGGCTCCCCAGCTCGTTCAAGACCGGGAATCCCCCGCGCCGGCCGATTCGCCGCCGTATTCCGCCTCGTACTTCGAAGCGCATTTCGCCTGAATCTTCACGGCTTCAAGGGTTCCGTCGCTCGCCACCGTCCCTTCGACGACCGCCTGCGAACCGTCCTTGAAGGTGTCCGGCACGGGCGCTTCCCCGAGATACCGCACGGGGAGCGAGGCCTCGTTCTGCGTGAGCCGGAAATGAAGCCCGTCCTCTTTCCACACGATGCTCCCCGCCTCGACGTTTCCGCCGACTTTGAGGCGTTTCCCGGCGCTCGCCTCTCCCTCCTCGCGCAATTCCTCCACCGTGCGATAGTAGGCCTTCCCCTCGTCGAACCCGGTGAAGGCGAGCCAGAGGACCGCGGCAAGGACGATGCCCGTCCCGATCAGAAATCTCCCTCTCATGGGTCTCATCGTTCTTCCGCTCCGCGCTGGGGGGATCCCTTTGGGAAGTCTAGCAAAGGAGAAGACGATCTTCCACCACCCACGGGGCGGGGCCGCGTCAACCGGAGACGAGCGCTTCTAGACCCGCGGTGACCGATCGCACCGCTTCCTCGAGGCTCCCCTCGACCGTGAGGCCCGCCGCCTTCGCGTGCCCGCCGCCGCCGAACGACGCGGCGAAACGGTGGAGCTCGACCTTCCCCGTGGAGCGGAGCGAGACGCGCACGCGGCCCTCCTCGACCTCCTTGAAGAGCGCGCACACCTCGACGCCGCGCACCGCCCGCAGGAGCTCGATGTAACCATCGGTGTCCTCGAAGTCGGCGCGCGCCTCCTCGAGCATCCGGCGCGTCACGCTCACCCAGAGGATCTTTCCGCCGCTCGTGCTTCCGAGCGCCGCGAACGCAAGCGGGAGGAGGCGGACGAACGCACCTCGCCGGTTCTCGAACGCGTCCCGGTACGCGCGCTCGGGCCGCACGCCGAGACCGACGAGCTCGGCCGCCGCGCGGAGAGCCCTCGCATCGGTGTTCGAGAAGCGGAAGGAGCCGGTGTCGACGAGGAGCGCCGCGTAGAGCGCCTCGGCGATCGGAAGGGAGATCGGCGCCCCGGTGTCGCGGATCAGCTCGTACACGAGGAGCCCCGCGGCCGCCGCCGTCTCGTCGATCACGGAGATCCGCGCGATCTCCGCGTCCGGAGCCCGGTGATGATCGATGCAGACGCGGATCGATTGGAATCGGCGCACGGTGTCCGCGAAGGGTCCGAGCTGCGGCCAACTCGAGAGGTCGACGATGAAGATCGCCTCGATCCCCGCGAGAAGCTCGCCGGCTCGATCGGCATCGAAGAGAACGATCTCCCCCTTCGGGTCGAGAAAGCGGCAGTTCTCGGGGGTGGGGCTCGGGTTCACGATTCGAACCGATTTTCCCCGCTCGCGAAGAAAGCCCGCGAGAGCGACCTCGGAACCGATCGCGTCCCCCTCGGGGTTCACGTGGCTCGTGACGAGAAAGCTCGATTGTTCGTTGATCACCCGGCGGACCGGGCTCCAATCGATCGCGTTCATTCGCACTCCCGCGCGGCGGCGCCGATCCGAAGAGATCGAGCGAGCAGTCTGGATTATACACGCGTTTTCGCCGCGAGTGCGCGCTCGTCCGGCCGCGACCCGCCTTCAGCGCGCGAGCACGACCTTTCGATTGAGGACCTCTCCTTGCGCGGAGAGGAGCGCGAGATAGACCCCGGAGGGTGCCCTCGATCCGTCGGGAAGAAGCCCGTCCCACGAGGCCTCGTGCGCGCCCCGTCTGTGCCGTCCCTCGGCGAGCACCGCGACCTCGCGCCCCCGGACATCGTAGAGGGCGAGCTTCGCGGCGCCGTCCATGCCGATCTGGTAAGAGAAGGTCGTCGACGGGTTGAAGGGGTTCGGCCGTCCCGGCGCGAGGCGCGGGCGAGAGGGGATCGTCTCGGTACCGCCGGCCACATCCGAGCTGTTCGCGGCGGCGACCGTCACCGTCGTCGTCCCCGCCGCCGGAATGTCCACCTCGACGTAGCAGACGGCGACCGAATCGGTGTCGTCCACCTGGAGGAGCGTTCCGCCGTCCGCTTCGTAGGAGGCGGCCCGCGCGGGCATTAGGAAACGAAGAAGCCCGTGCTCGAAGCGCTCGTTCAAGTTGTTGACGACGAGCGCGGACACGGTGTCGGCGCCGCCGTCGTTCGCCGGCCAGTAGGCGACCCGGAGGTTCTGCCCGGTCGACCCCGCGGACACGGTGGGGGACGGAACGAGCGCACCGTTCGAGAACCTCACGAGACGATAGGCGCGCTCTCCGTCGCACGCGTTGTTCGTGCTGAGGTTGTACGGCGCCTGGGTCACGCTCCCCTCGTCCCGATGGATGTGGCCCCAGAGAGCCATCTCCGCGCCGAGAGAGTTCAGGTTGATCTGGCCCGAGAAGTCCCGGTGATAGAAGAGAACCCGCGCCGCGCTCCCCGAGGCGGAGGCGAGATCGTCCGCGAGCCACGCCATCTGTGCGGACGTGAAGCTTTTCGATCCGTAGATTTCGTATCTCCAGCTATCGTAGTTGAGATACGCCTCAAGGCCGGTGAAGCGGACCGGGCCGTAGTCGAAGCTGTAGTCCTGGGTTCTCGCCGGAGCGCCGGCCGGCGGGTTGTTCAGTCGTTTCCAGCCGAAGAAGCGCCACCAGTCCCTTCGGGCGGTTCCGGCGGGCGGGGGGGTGTCGTTCCAGCCGCCGATGTCGTGATTGCCGGAGGTCAGATAGACGGGGACGGCGAAGCGGGCGAGGATCTCTTGCGCGCGCGTGTAGTAGCGCTTGGAGAGGAAATCCTCGAGCTCCCCCTCGTTGACGAGGTCGCCCGTGAGGAGTACGAACTCCGGGTTGATGATCGCGATGTCGTCGATAACCGCGTGAAGATCGGCCATCTCAGACGTGTCTGTGTCCGCCCCCTGCTGGTAGTAGTAAAGATGCGTGGGAAGATGTGTGTCCGTGATGTGAACGAAGTAGAAATCCGAACGGAACGCGGGGATGACGCGAACCGCGTGCTCCGTCCTGTCGTGGATTCCTCCCGATGCCGAGACCTCGAGATCGTACAGCTCGTGGAGCGGGACCTGGGGGACCAGGGTTTCGATCGTCCACCAGGTCGTCGTCGCGTCGTACGACGCGGAAAGAACCGGGAGAGGGATCTCGATCGACCCGCGGAGGAGGCACGCCGACCATCCGGTCGCCGCCGGGTCCGCCTCGCACTCGATCCGGAGCGTGTCCCCGGACGTCACGATCGCGGGGATGTTGAGAAGAGGCCGCTGGATCACCGTGAGGGTATCCCCGATCGGAAGATCCGACGACGCGAGCGGATCGGCCTGGGCGAGAGAGGCGCCCGCCGCGAGCGCCGCGGCGAGAAGGCCGATCAAGAAACGAGCGGGCACTACGGTCGTTCGTTCGCGCATGCGGGACTCCTTGCCGGGAAGCGGGTCGACGGACTGAGTATACCACGCAAACGCCGCCCGGCGGACGATCTTCGTCCTTTTCGCGCCGGACCTGCGTCCTGTAAGATGGTGTGCGCCGCTCGGACGCGCTCTCGATCGTTCCACGGATTCGATGCGAGGACTGTGTGCAGCGGCGGAATGAACGGAACCGCCTCTTCGAACGGAGAACTCGACTTGGCTCTTATCGGATCGATCCCCGAGCTCGTCTACCGGCGCGGGCTGCCGGCGCCGAAAGACTTCCCGCTGGTCGCCGCCGCCCTCGCGGAGGGAGAGCCCGCGTCCTCTCTCCCCGGTTTCCTCAAGGGCGCGGGGGCGCCCGCGCGCCTCGGCGACTTCCGCGGCGAGGAGATGGAGACCTCGCTCATCTATGGAGGAGTCGATCTTCCCGAGCGAATCCTCCTCGTCGGGCTCGGCAAGGCCGTCCCCGCGGAGACCGCCCGGGTCCGGCGATGGGCCGCGCGCGCGGCGAGAGAAGCGCGCCGCGTGCGCGTGCGGCGCCTCGCGATCGTGCTCCCCGCGGGGGCCGGAACGGAGGCGCAGCGCATCAGGGCATGCGCGCACGGAGCGACCCTCGGGGCGCGCTTTACATGGAAAGAAAACGAAAAGGAAAGCGCGCCGGAGATCGAGGAGATCGCGATCTTCGGCACCCTCTCGGAAGCCGGCGGATCGCGCGCGGCGGAGGAAGGCCTCCGCATCGCGGAGGCGGTGCTCACCGCGCGGCGCCTGGCGATGACCCCGCCGAACGATCTTCCTCCGGCCGCGCTCGCTTCCGAGGCGGAGCGGATCGCATCGGAGATCGGGGCCGACGCGCGCGTGATGGACGAGAAGGAGATCGCAAAGGAAGGTCTGTTCTCTCTCCTCGCGGTCGGGGCCGGGAGCGCGAACCCGCCCCGGTTCATTCGGGTTGCGTACGACGGCTCCGGCGGGCGCGGCCCGTCGATCGGGCTCGTCGGCAAGGGGATCACGTTCGACTCGGGAGGTCTCTCGCTCAAGCAACCCGAGCGGATGGTCCACATGAAGTACGACATGAGCGGGGCGGCTGCGGTCCTCGCCGCGACGAGAGGTGCGGCGCGGCTCCGTCTCCCGCTTCGCGTGACGGCGGTCATCCCTTCCGCGGAAAACATGCCCGGACCCCACTCGCTTCGTCCGGGAGACGTGATCGCTTCGTACGGAGGCCTCGCGGTTGAGGTGGACAACACCGACGCGGAGGGGAGGCTCATTCTCGGGGACGGCCTCGCGTGGGCGGTGAAGAACGTTCGCCCGGACATCTTGATCGACGTGGCCACTCTGACCGGGGCGGTCAAGATCGCGCTCGGGCGCCACGCGGCCGGCCTCTTCAGCAACGACGACTCGCTCGCCGAGGAAGTCGCGCGCGCGGGGGATGAATCGGGAGAGCGTGTTTGGCGGCTTCCGATCTGGGAGGTGTACGATCGGGAGCTGAAGAGCGATCTCGCCGACCTTCGGAACGTCGCGCGATCGGCGGAGGCGGGAGGCGCGTCGATCCTCGCCGCCAAGTTCCTGCATCGTTTCGTAGAAAAGACGAAGTGGGCCCATCTCGACATCGCCGGGGTGGCGTGGGCGGGTGGGGACCACGATCTCGGACCGGGCGGCCCGACGGGGTTCGGGGCGGCGCTGCTTCTCGCGTTTCTCGCGAAGCGGGGAGCGGCGGCTGCGTAAGCCACACGAGCCGACGGGTCGGCACGCGAACGCACGCGCACCAGGGCTTTGGAGAGGGAACACAGTGAAGAAGGATCACTATCGACTCGCGATCATCGGTTCGGGACCTGCGGGGTTCACCGCGGCGATCTACGCGGCCCGGGCGGACCTCGAGCCGCTCGTTCTCGAAGGGCCGCAGCCGGGCGGCCAGCTCACGATCACGACGGAGGTGGAGAACTTCCCCGGCTTCCCCGAGGGGATCCAGGGGCCCGAGCTCATGGATCTCTTCCGAAAGCAGGCGGAACGCTTCGGCGCGGAGGTCGTCTCGCGCGAGGTGACCGGCGTCGATTTCTCCCGCCGTCCGTTTACCCTGACGGTCGAGGAGAGAGAGAAGACTCTCGCGGACTCGGTCATCGTCGCCACCGGCGCGAGCGCGCGCTACCTCGGTCTCGAGTCGGAACTTCGCCTTCGCGGGCGCGGCGTCTCCGCATGCGCGACGTGCGACGGCTTCTTCTTCCGCGGAAAGACGATCGCCGTCGTGGGGGGCGGCGATTCCGCGATCGAGGAGGCGGGATTCCTCACGAAGTTCGCCTCGAAGGTGTATCTCATCCATCGCCGCGATCAACTTCGGGCATCAAAAATCATGCAGCAAAGGGCTTTCGACAACCCGAAGATCGAGATCGTTTGGAACGCCGTCGTCCTGGAGGTGATCGGAGAGAACGCGGTCGAGGGGGTGCGGCTCCGGGACGTGAAGAGCGGCGAGACCCGCGCGCTTCCGATCGAGGGCTTCTTCCTCGCGATCGGGCACGATCCGAACACCAAGATCTTCGAGGGGCGGCTCGCGCTCGACAAGGCCGGCTACATTGAGACCCGCGGGGGGACCCGGACAAGCGTCCCAGGGGTCTTCGCGGCGGGGGACGTGCAGGACCACGTCTACCGGCAGGCGGTCACGGCGGCGGGGAGCGGGTGCATGGCGGCCCTCGAGGCGGAGCGGTTCCTCGAGTCCGGAGGATAGCCGCAAAGGGGCTTCCCGTCCGAAGAGGTCAGCCCTAACCCCCATAAAGACAATAAGTTTCAGGATTGCACCGCGAGATGGACGGGCCACCTCGCCGACAGGCCCCTTTTCCGCTTGATCGCGGGATGCCGCCTTCGCATTATTTCATAGGCGGCAAGAGTTGATTTTACGCGAGTTACGGGACGGGCACCCATGCGGTTTGATCTTGCCAACATCGTCGTCTTTCTCGCGGTGGCCCTCGGGTTCGTCTGGGCGACCCTCCTCGCGAGCCGCCTCATCCACCCTCGGGTCCCCGGGGGGGACAAGGGCCTCACCTACGAGTGCGGGGAGCTTCCCGTCGGCGCGGGCCGGATCCAGTTCAACTTCCGCTTCTACATCCTCGCGCTCATCTTCCTCGTCTTCGAGGTCGAGATCGCCCTTGTCTTCCCGGTGGCCGTCGTCTTCCGCGAATGGCTCGAATCAGGACGGGCGGCCGCGGCCTTCCTGGAGATCTTCCTCTTCATCGGGATCCTCTTTCTCGGATTGGTTTATCTATGGAGGAAGGGAGAGCTGTCCTGGCACAAGGAGGAACCGGAGGCGGAAGACGTTCCGGGAGGACGATGAAGAGAATCGGCGAGATCAGCATGTACCAGTCGCTCCCGGACGGGGTGCTCGTCACGAACGTGGACAAGCTCCTCGCGTGGGGCCGTCTCTCCTCGCTCTGGTATCTCCTGTTCGGGCTCGCCTGCTGCGCGATCGAGCTGATGCAGACCGGCGGTCCCCGCGCGGATCTCGACCGCTTCGGCGCGGTTCCGCGCGCCACCCCGAGACAAGCGGACCTCATGATTGTCGCGGGGACGGTGACGCTCAAGATGGCGAAGCGCGTGAAGCGTCTCTACGAGCAGATGCCGGAGCCCAAGTACGTGATCTCGATGGGAAGCTGCGCGAACTCGGGCGGGCTCTTCGCGTACGCGTATTCCGTCCTCAAGGGGATCGACAAGGTGATCCCCGTGGACATCTATGTCCCCGGATGCCCGCCGCGCCCCGAGGCGCTGACCGAGGCGCTTCTCGAGATCCAGAAGAGGATCCGAAACGAGAAGTACCTCGGCCGCGCGAAAGCGCCCGGACCGAACGGAAACGAATAGCCGCCGCCCGGACCGGCGGACGAAAGACCGGACAGCCGAACGATGAACATCGAGGAAATCGACGCGCGCCTTCGCGAGGGAGTGCCGGGAGGAGTCCTCGAGCTCCAGGAGGGCCACTACTCGCCCCACCTCGTGGTGGACGCGCCGAAGGTCCGCGAGGTCTGTCTCTTCCTCCGCGACGACGGCGCGCTCCGCTTCGACTATCTCACGCACCTCACCGGCCTCGATTGCGGGGAACGGCTCTGCACGGTCTATCGCGTGCTTTCGCTCCTGCACAAACGGACGGTGGCGATGCGCGCATACGTGCCGCGCGAGGATCCGGTCATCGACACGATCTCGGACATCTGGGCTTCCGCCGGATGGTTCGAGCGCGAATCGTACGACCTTCTCGGCATCCGGTATCGGGGCCACGCGGATCTCCGGCGGCTCCTCCTTCCCGAGGATTGGGAAGGGCATCCGCTCCGCAAGGATTACGTCGATCCTCTCCGCTACCAGGACATCGACAACACGAGGAACTACGGGATCTAGGAATGAAGCCGCTCCGCACCGAAGACATGACGCTCAACATGGGGCCGCACCATCCCTCGACGCACGGCGTTCTCCGCTTCATCCTGACGTCCGACGGAGAGGTCGTTCACTCGTGCCGCCCGGACGTCGGATATCTCCACCGGTCGATCGAAAAGATCGGTGAGATGATGACCTACCTCGGGTTCATGCCGTACACGGACCGGGTCGACTACGTTTGCGCGATGAACGCGAACTGGGGATACGCCCTCGCCGTCGAGAAGCTCGCGAAGATCGAGGTGCCGCGGCGTGCGGAGTTCCTCCGCGCGATCGTCGGCGAGCTGAACCGGATCTCGAGCCATCTCGTCGCGCTCGGCACGATGGCGATGGATCTCGGGGCGATCACCCCGTTCCCTTGGACGCTCCGCGAGAGAGAACGCGTGAACGACCTCTTCGAGGAGATCTGCGGCGCGCGCCTCACGCACAACTACGTCTGGATCGGCGGCGTGGCCTTCGATGCGCCGGACGGCTGGCTGGACAAGGTCCGCCGCTTCGTCGACTCGTTCGAGAAGATGATTCCCGAGTTCAACCGCCTGATCACCGGGAACAAGATCTTCCTCGAGCGGCTCGTGAACGTCGGCGTGATCGACCGGAAGACGGCGCTCGCGTACGGAATCTCCGGGCCGAACCTCCGCGCTTCGGGAATCGACTGGGACATCCGCCGCGAGATCCCGTACGGAATCTACCCGGAGCTCGCGTTCGAGGTCCCGATCGGAGGGGATGCGATCGGCTGCATCGGCGATTGCTACGCGCGCTTCGTCGTCCGCGTTCGCGAGATGGAAGAGTCGCTCAAGATCGTGCGCCAGTGCCTCGACCGCTTCCCGCATGAGGAAAAGGAATACCGGACCCGCATTCGCAAGGTGAAGCCGCCGGTCGGTTCGGTGTACGTCGCGTCGGAGGCTCCCCGCGGGGAGCTCGGCTTCTTCATCGTGTCGAACGGCACGGAAAAGGCGGAACGGATGCGCATCCGGACGGGGAGCTTCACGGCGATGTCGGTCGTGGAGAAGATCGCGCCCGGTCTCATGGTCGCGGATCTTGTCGCGCTCATCGCGAGCCTCGACGTGGTCGCGCCCGAGATCGACCGGTAGGAGACGGATCGTGCAGCAGCTTCTCGACCGCTTCATCGAGAGCCGGGGATGGACGGGGGATTGGGCGATCGAGCTCGTCTACTTCCTCGGCATGCTCTTCTTCGCGGTCGCTCTCCTCCTGGTGGTCGTGACCCCGTTCACCGGGATCGTCTCGTGGGCGGAGAGGCGCATCGCCGCACGCATGCAGTCGCGCGTCGGTCCGAATCGAGTGGGGCCGCAGGGGATCCTCCAGTGGGCGGCGGACGGGTTGAAGTGCATCCTCAAGGAAGATCTCATTCCCGAGGACGCGGATCGAATCCTCTTCACGGCGGCTCCCTATCTCGTCTTTTCGGGGCTCTTCGGGGCCTTCGCCGTTCTTCCCTTCTCCGAGCACCTCGTGATCGCCGACCTCGACGTGGGGGCCTTCTACGTGATGGCAATCACCTCCCTCGTGCCGCTCGGAATCATCATGTCCGGCTGGGCGTCGAACAACAAATGGTCGCTCCTCGGCGGCATGCGGTCGGCGGCGCAGATCATCTCGTACGAGATTCCGGGCGCTCTATCGCTCCTCGCGGTGGTCATCGCCGCTGGAACATTGAGTCTTCAAGGAATCATCCGCGCCCAAGGATGGAGCCCGGCCGACTGGTTTCTCTTTCGGAGTCCTTTCCTCTTCACGGGATTCTTCTATTTCTTTGTCGCGAACCTCGCGGAGGGGAACCGGACCCCCTTCGATCTTCCGGAGGCGGAGTCGGAGCTCGTCGCGGGCTACTCGACCGAGTACTCCGGCATGCGCTTCGCGTTCTTCATGCTCGCCGAGTGGGCGAACCTCTACGTGGTCGCGTCCGTCGTGAACGTCGCCTTTCTCGGGGGCTGGAACGTGCCCCCGATCGCCGAGGGAGTCGCTCGTACCCTTCTCCAGATTGTCGTGTTCGCCGCGAAGTCGCTCGTTCTCGTGTTCGTCATCATCTGGATCCGCTGGACGCTCCCGCGCCTCCGCGTCGACCAGATGATGCTCCTTTGCTGGAAGTACCTCGTCCCGCTCTCGTTTCTCAATGTTCTCGGGACGGCGGTTTGGATGATGATCGTTCCCGAGGGGAGCGCCGCGGGCCGGATCGCCTCTTGGATTCTCGTGCTCGTCGGTCTCTCTCTCTTGGGGCTCTTCGGCCTTCGTGTGCGCAGGAACCTGAAGGACGCGGATGTCGAACGCCCTCGCCTAAGCCCTATCGCGTAGGACGGCCATGATCGCATACGTGAGGAACATCCGGCAGGCTTGCACATCGATCTTCGACGGGATGGCCGTCACGTTTTCGCATCTCTTCCGCCGGCCGATCACCGTGCAGTATCCGGATCGGATCCCGAGGCGGATTCAAGAGACGCTTCCCGACCGCTACCGCGGACATCTCGAGGTCGATCTCGATATCTGCATCAGCTGCCGGGCGTGCGAGAAGGCGTGTCCGATCGAGTGCATCGTGATCGAGGACGTCAAGATCACGAAGGACTCGGTGACCGGCGTCGACGGCAAGGAGACAGCGCGCGTCAAGGAGCCGACCCGTTTCGACATCAACCTTTACAAGTGCATGTATTGCGGGCTCTGCGTCGAGCCGTGTCCCACGGGGGCGATCCGCTTCACAAAGGAGTTCGAGGGGGCGACCGACGATCTCTCGCGCCTCCATCTTCGCTTCGTAACCCCCGAACGACGCGAAGCCGTCCTTCGAAAGAGCGAGGAATACGAGAAGGAGCAGGCGGAGAAGGCGAGGAAGAAGGCGGAGGCGGCCGCGAAGCCGGAGGGCGGGAAGCGAGTGGATCCGCCGAGCGCGGGCGAGGAATCGAAGGAAGGGGATATGGAATGAAGCCGAGCGACCTGTTCTTCGTGCTTTTCGCTCTCATGACCGTCGCTCCCGCCTTCGTCGTCGCCTTCTCACGGAGTCTCGTTCACTCCGCCTTCGCGCTTCTCTTCACGCTCGTCGGGATGGCCGGGCTGTACGGCTTCCTCGCCGCGGACTTCCTCGCGGTCCTCCAGATCCTCCTCTATGTCGGCGGAATCCTCGTGCTCATCTTGTTCGGCGTGCTCTTCACGCAGAAGGCGCATACGCCCGAAGCGACGACCGGGCGCTTCGCGTTCGCGCCGGTTCTTCTCGTAGGAGCGGTCCTCTTCGCCGTCCTCTTCGTCGTCCTCGGGATCGGGATCTCCTGGCCCCTCGCCGAGGAGCGTCCGGCGGAGCCGACGATCCGAACCCTGGGGAATCTCCTCCTCAGCCGGCATCTCCTTCCGTTCGAGGCGGCGTCGGTCGTGCTTCTCACCGTGCTCATCGGAGCGGTGGCGATCGCCCGGAAGGAGCTCCGATGAACCGGCTCGAGTCGTACCTTTTCATCAGCTCGATCCTCGCCGCGCTCGGCGTCGTCACGATCGCGAGCCGCCGGAACGCCGTCGCGATCCTGATGGGGATCGAGCTTCTTCTGAACGCGGCGGCCCTGAACTTCGTCGCGTTCGGCCGCTTCGTGAAGAACGCGGCGGGGACGCACCCTCTCGACGGGCAGATCTTCGCGATCTTCATCATCGTTCTTGCCGCCGCGGAGGCAGTCATTCTTCTCGCCGTCATTATCGCGATCTATCGGCAGGTCGAGTCGATCGACGCGGACCGCCTGCGAGAGCTGAAGGGGTAGGCGATGCACGAAAGCGGAGCGAGAATCGCCGAGACGAGCCTCCTGTGGATCGTTCTCCTTCCTCTTCTCGGGGCCGCCTGGAACGGCTTCTTCGGGAAGAAGATCCAGATGCGTTTCGGCGAACGGGCGATCGCCGCCGTCGGATGCCTCACCGTCGCGGCTTCCTTCCTCCTCTCGCTGCGCGCGGTGCTCGCCCTTCCGCCGGGGGGCGCCGCGGCGGACCGGGTCTACCTGTGGTTCGGGGCCGGCGACCTTCACGTTCCGTTCTCGCTCCTTCTCGACCCGCTCTCGGCGGTGATGGCTCTCGTCGTGACCGGAGTAAGCGCTCTCATCCATCTCTACTCGATCGGCTACATGCGCGGGGATCGCGGTTTCTATCGATACTTTTCGTTCCTGAACCTCTTCGTTTTCGCGATGCTCCTCCTCGTGCTCGGCGACAACATCCTCCTTCTCTTCGTCGGATGGGAAGGGGTCGGGCTCTGCTCGTACCTCCTCATCGGCTTCTGGTTCGCCGATCGGGAGAAGGCGGCCGCGGGGATGAAGGCGTTTCT
Organism: Candidatus Eisenbacteria bacterium; assembly: GCA_016867715.1. Classification (NCBI taxonomy): domain Bacteria; phylum Candidatus Eiseniibacteriota; species Candidatus Eiseniibacteriota bacterium. The sequence continues at coordinate 41,685 of VGIW01000013.1, forward strand.
CGTGAACCGGATCGGGGATCTTGGGTTCCTCGTCGGAATCCTCGCCCTCTGGTGGAGTCTCGCGAAGCACGGCGTCTTCTCGCTCGACTTCCGCGCGATGGCGGAGGGAATCCATCTTCTCCAGGGGGACACGATCCTCGGCGTCCCGGCGCTCGCCTTCATCGGAATCGCGCTTTTCGTCGGGGCGGCGGGCAAGTCCGCGCAGATCCCGCTCTATGTCTGGCTCCCCGACGCGATGGCCGGTCCGACCCCGGTCTCCGCTCTCATCCACGCGGCGACGATGGTGACCGCGGGCGTCTACATGATCGCGCGGATGAGCTTCCTCTACTCGCTCGCGCCGCAAGCCCTCGCCGTCGTGGCGGTGATCGGCGCGGCGACCGCGCTCTTCGCGGCGACGATCGGCTTCGCGCAAACCGACATCAAGAAGGTTCTCGCCTATTCCACCGTGAGCCAGCTCGGAACCATGATGCTCGGCGTCGGCGTCGGCGCGTACGCGGCCGGCGTCTTTCATCTCATGACGCACGCGTTCTTCAAGGCGTGTCTCTTCCTATCGGCCGGGAGCGTGATCCACGCGCTCGGTGGCGAGCAGGATCTCCGCAAGATGGGCGGCCTCCGGAAGAAGATGCCGGTCACCTTTCTCGCGATGCTCCTCTCGACCCTCGCGATCGCGGGGATCCCCGGCTTCTCCGGCTTCTTCTCGAAGGACGAGATCCTGTGGAACGCGTATGCCGGACCGCACGGACACTGGGCGCTCTGGCTGGCGGGCGTGCTCGGAGCGGGGATGACCGCCTTCTACATGTTCCGTCTCCTCTTCCTCGCCTTCTTCGGAGAGTGCCGGGCGGACGAGGTGGCGAAGCGGCACCTCCACGAATCGCCGCGCGTCATGACCGTTCCGCTCGCCCTTCTCGCGGTTCTCTCCGTCGCCGGAGGATGGGTGGGGATTCCGAAGGTTCTCGGGGGCGGCAATCATTTCCATCATTACCTCGAGCCGGCAATCACGGCGCACGAAGCGCACGGGTCGCACGCGCTCGAGTTCTTGCTCATGGCCGTCTCGGTTCTCCTCGCGCTCTCCGGGATCGCCCTCGCCTATCATTTCTACATCAAGAAACCGGATCTTCCCGTCCGGCTCGCGGCCCGCGCGCGCGGTCTTCACCGGCTCGTGGAGAACAAGTACTACGTGGACGAGATCTACGGGGCGACTGCGGTCCGCGGCGTCTTGGTTCTTTCGCGCGTGCTCCGCGTTTTCGACGATTTCGTGATCGACGGCCTCGTGAACCTCTCCGGATGGATCGGGCGAATTGTCGCGCTCGTCTCGGGTTGGTTCGACCTCGTCTTCGTGGACGGCCTCGTCAACGCGCTCGCGAACGGGACCATCGATCTCGGGAGACGCGCCCGGCGGATGCAGACCGGCGCGGTACAAACGTACGTTCTCGCCGTGTTCGGCGGGATCCTCGCGCTGATCGCCCTCTACCTGGGCCTCGGCGGAGGAGCATGAACCCGCGGGAAGAAGCTCGTCCCGCGGCAGGAAGAAGAGGGATCGTAGAAGCATGGACATCCTGACCTGGATCACGTTCTCGCCGCTTCTCTTCATCCCGATTCTCCTCCTCTTGCCGGAGAATCGGAAGAACGCGATCCGATGGACCGCCGCAGCGGGGACGGCCGTTCCCCTCGCGCTCGCCGCCTATCTCTACGGAGCGTTCGATCGAACCCTCGCGGGGATCAACGAGCCGGGCTCTTTCCAGTTCGTCGTTCGGAACCCGTGGATCGAGTCGTTCTCCATCGAGTACTACATGGGAATCGACGGATTGTCGGTCACGATGGTGCTTCTCACGGCGCTCCTCTCGTTCCTCTGCATCTTCGCTTCGTTCGGCATCGATCGAGGGCTTCGCGGGTATTTCTCGATGTTTCTCCTTCTCGAGGTCGGGATGATGGGCGTCTTCTGCGCGCTCGACTTCTTTCTCTTCTATCTCTTCTGGGAGATCATGCTCCTCCCGATGTACTTCCTGATCGGCGTCTGGGGCGGACCCCGAAAGGTTTATGCGGCAATCAAATTCTTCCTCTACACGCTCTTCGGCTCCGTGCTCATGCTTCTTTGCATTCTCGCTCTCTATTTCAAGGGCGGCCACACCTTCGACATGGTTCGCCTCATGAACGGAGCGGTGGAGTCGGGATCGATCGGCCTCTTCGGAACCGCCCTCGGTTTCGGCAAGGCGATCTTCATCGGCCTCTTCATCGGCTTCGCGATCAAGGTGCCGATCTTCCCGTTCCACACGTGGCTTCCGGACGCGCATGTCGAGGCGCCCACTCCGATCTCGGTGATCCTCGCCGGAGTCCTCCTCAAGATGGGAACCTACGGGATGCTCCGGATCAGCTATCCCATCCTCCCAGAGGCGACCCGCTGGTTCGCGCCGGCGCTCGCCGCTCTCGCGCTCGTGAACATCGTGTACGGCGCGCTCTGCGCGATGGCGCAGAAGGACCTCAAGAAGCTGATCGCCTACTCTTCGATCAGCCACATGGGCTTCGTTCTTCTCGGGATGTCCTCGGGCACCGTCCAGGGGATGAACGGAGCGGTCCTTCAGATGTTCAACCACGGAACGATCACGGCGATGCTCTTCCTCCTCGTCGGGGTGATCTACGACCGCGCGCATCACCGGGAGATCGAGGGCTTCGGCGGGCTCGCCGGCCGCACGCCCGTTTACGCGACCTTCTCCGCGCTCGCCTTCTTTGCGGCGATCGGGCTCCCCGGGCTCTCCGGCTTCATCTCGGAGGCGCTCGTGCTCATCGGCGGCTTCCGCACGTTCCCCGCGTTCACGATCCTCTCTGCCTCGGGGATCGTGCTCGGGGCGGCGTACATGCTCTGGACGTACCAGCGGATCTTCCTCGGACCGCTGAACGAGAAATACTCGGCGCTCCCGGAGATCGACGGACGCGAGATCTTCACGCTCGCTCCGCTCGCGGCGCTCGCGGTTCTTCTCGGTTTCTACCCGCACCCGATTCTCGGGATGATGCACTCGTCGATGAGCCATCTCGTGCGGGCGGTTTGGGGGTAAAGGATGAACGGAACGGTCCTCGGGAACGCCGAGAGCATCCGCTACTTCCTCCCCGAGATCGTTCTCGTCGGGACGATCCTCGCGGTGATCGCCTTCGAGCTTTTCGCGGGGCGGGGACGAGCGACGGATCCGCCCACCGCCATCGGACGGAGATCCCCGGTGTGCGACGGGACGCTCGCGATCGGCATTCTCGGCGTCGCCGGTTCCCTCGCCGCGCTCCTCTCGCTCGGCTACGAAGGCCCTCTTCTTCTCTTCGAAGGGGCGATCGCTTGGGATCCCTTTTCGGTCTTCTTCCGCTGGTTCTCTCTCGCGGTCGCGGCGGCGGTTCTTCTTATCGCCCATCCGTACCGGCCGCTCGTCTCTCTTCACCACGGCGAGTTCGTCTCTCTCGTCGTCGGGACCGCGTTCGGGATGATGCTTCTCGCGTCCTCGACGAACCTCCTTCTCGTCTACCTCGCGCTCGAGATGGTCTCTCTCCCCTCGTACATCCTCGCCGGTTTCCTTCGCGGAGACCGAAGGTCGAGCGAGGCGGCGCTGAAATACGCCGTCTACGGAGCGGCCGCGTCGGGGGCGATGCTTTATGGCCTTTCCTTTCTCTACGGAATGACCGGCTCGATCGGCTTCTTCGAGATGCGCGAAGCGATCGCGGGGGGCGAGATCCCGGTCGTTCACCTTCTCGTCCCGATCGTGCTCGTTCTCGCCGGATTCGGATACAAGATCGCCGCGGTCCCGTTCCATATGTGGGCGCCGGACGTCTACGAAGGAAGCGCGACGCCGATCACCGCGTTCTTCTCTGTCGGCCCGAAAGCGGCGGGACTCGCGGTGCTCATCCGCTTTTTCCATTCGGTCTTCGCGGCGGGCGGCGAAGACTCGCTCCGAGTGATCGGCTCGGTCGACTGGACTCTCGTCCTTGGGATCCTCTCCGCGATCACGATGACCTTGGGGAACCTCGCCGCGATCCCACAGGACAACCTGAAGCGGATGCTCGCCTACTCCTCGATCGCCCACGCGGGAACGATGCTGATGGGCGCGGTCGTCCTCGGCGGCTCCGGAGTCCACGCGATCCTGTTCTATCTGGTCGTTTACGCATTCATGAACCTCGGAGCGTTTCTCGTGGTGATCGCGATCTCGATCGACAAGAGGCGCGAGACGATCGCGGACTTCCGCGGGCTCGGATGGAAGATGCCGTTCCTCGGCGTCTCGATGACCGTCTTTCTCCTCTCCCTCACCGGCATGCCGCCGACGGCCGGCTTCGTGGCCAAGTTCGCGATCCTGCGCGCGCTGATCGAGGAGGAGATCTACTGGCTCGCGGTGGTCGGCGTCCTGAACACCGTCGTCTCGCTCTACTACTACGCGCGCGTCATCAAGGCGATGTTCCTCGACCCGCCCGATCCGGCGGAGCCGGGCGTGCCCTCTCTCTCGAGAATCCACATCTTGCTCATCGTTCTCTTCCTCGTCCCGACGATTCTCTTCGGTTTCCGATTCGGAGTTCTCGACGCGGTCGCCGCCGCTTCCCGGTCGCTGGTCGCGGGACCATGAAGCCCGAGAAGCCGTTCGTCCGCGTGGTCGCCGGGGTCGCCTTTCGAGACGGCCGCTTTCTCGCCGCGCTTCGCCCGGAAGGAAAGCCGTGCGCGGGACGATGGGAGTTCCCCGGCGGGAAGGTCGAGGCGGGAGAAACCGACGAAGAGGCCCTCCGCCGGGAGCTTCGCGAGGAGCTCGGCGTGGAGGCGCGAATCGGCGAGGAGATCGATGTCCGAACACACGAATACCCGGAAAAGACGGTGGAGCTTCACTTCTATCGGATCGTAGAATGGCGGGAGGAGCCGCTCGCGATCGGTGTCGGCGCGCTCCGCTGGTTCGCCCCGGAGGAGGCCGGCGATGCGCCGTTCCTCGAGGGAGACAAGGAGTTCTTGGCGAAGATGAAGAACCCGTCCTTCGTGAGGGAGCGGTTTTCATGAGCCCGGTCTCTCCGCCCCGGCTTCCGATTTCCTTCGTCCTCTTCGACTTAGACGGAACGCTCGTCGACACGCTCGAGGATATCGCCGCTTCCGTGAACCACGCGCTTCGCACGCTCGGCCTTCCCGAGCGGTCCCTCGAGGAGGTGCGGACGTTCGTCGGCCGCGGCGTTCAGCATCTTGTTCTTCGCGCGATCGGAAGCGAGAACGCCGAGAAGGCGGATCGGTTGCTCGACCTCTTCCGCGCCCACTACGACGCGCACTGCCTCGACCGATCGCGCCTCATGCCGGGCGCGCGGGAGTGTCTCGAATACTTCGCGGGGAGAGACCTCGGCGTGGTCTCGAACAAGCCGGAGCGCTTCGTGCGGCGGCTGCTCGAGGGGCTCGGAATCGATTCATACTTCAAGGTTATGTTCGGCGGGGACTCGACGGCCGAACGAAAGCCGTCGCCTCTCATGGTGCGCGCCGCGCTCGGGACGCTCGGGCGCTCGCCGAATGAGGGGATTCTCGCCGGCGATCTCCCGGTCGATGTCGAGACCGGCCGCGCGGCCGGCGTCTACACGGTCGCTCTTCTCGGCGGCTTCGGCACGCGCGAGGAGCTCGAGGCCTCCTCTCCCGACCTCCTGCTCGACGATCTCCACATGCTCGTCCGGCGGTTCGGGTAGAAGATCGCCGAAGGGAAAACGCGTCGAGCCGGCTGTTCACGGCCCCGCGAGGGATGATATCCTCCCGGCGTCGAGAGTCGGGTGAAGCGGAAACGAATCCCGTCGGAGAAGGTTCGAGAAGAACGCGCATGGAGCACTTCCTTGTCCTTGGGCTGATCGGCTCGGCGCTCGTCCTCTTCGCGCTCGAGGTCGTGCGGCCCGACCTCGTGGGGCTCGGCGTGCTTCTGGTGCTCCTCTTGTCCCGCACGGTAACCATCGAGGAGGGATTCTCCGGATTCAGCAACCCGGCCGTGATCACGGTTCTGGCGATGTTCATCCTGAGCTCGGGGCTGATCCGCACGGGCGTCGCCGATCACCTCGCCGGAGTCATCACGAAAGCGGGCGGCGGACACCCGGTATTCCTGACCGCCGCCGTGATGGCGATCGTGGGCGTGATGTCCGCGTTCATGAACAACATCGGCGCGGTCGCCATCCTTCTCCCTTCCATGTACGTCGTCGCCCGAAAGCTGGAGTATCCGGTCACCAAGCTGCTCATCCCGCTCTCCTTCGGGTCGCTCCTCGGCGGGCTGACGACGCTGATCGGAACGCCGCCCAACCTGCTCTGTTCGACGGCGATGGAAGAAGCGGGCTTTCGCGGATTTCGGATGTTCGACTTCGTGCCGACGGGGCTCGCGGTGATGGCGACCGGCATTCTCTACATGGCGCTCGTCGGACGGTTCCTCATCCCCGTGCGAAAAGAGACCGAGAGCCTGACGCAGCGCTTCCATTTGCAGGACTACCTCACCGAAGTAGTGGTTCCCGAGGGAAGCTCGCTCATTGGAAAGTCCCTCGCGGAAGCAGGCCTACCCAAGACGCTCGGGCTCTCGGTCCTTCGCGTTCGTCGCAAGGACGCTCCCGATCATGCGTTCGTTCCATCGCCGACCACGGTGTTGCAGATGGGTGACTGCCTCATCGTAGAAGGGAACATCGAGGAACTTCTTCAGAGCAAGAGCAGCGGCCCGCTTCGAATTGTCGCGGAGACGAAGTTCGAGGACTCGGCGCTCATCGGCGCCGATATCGAGCTTGCCGAGGTGGTCATCGCCCCGAACGCGACCCTGCGCGGTCAATCGATCAACCAAGGCCAACTGCGCTCCCGCTACAACGTATTGGTTCTCGCGCTCCGCCGGCGCGGGCGCGATCTCGTGGAGCGCTTCACCTACATGCCGCTCCGAGTGGGCGATGTGCTCCTCGTGCAGGGATCGCCCGAGGCGATCGGCGAGGTGGCGAGGAGCGCAGATTTCCTGGTCGCGAACCGCCTCGAGCACGAGGCGCGCGAGTCGAAGAAGGCGCCGTTGGCCCTCGCGATCATGGCCCTCTCGGTGGCGACGGCGGCGACGGGATTGCTTCACATCTCGGTGGCGGGAATGCTCGGGGTGCTGCTCATGGCGCTCACGAAGTGCGTGCGCGTTCAAACCATGTATCGTGCGGTCGAGTGGAGGGTGATCTTCCTCATCGCCTGCATGATGCCGCTCGGCATCGCCATGAACGACGAGCACTCGGGGACCGCGCGCTGGCTCGCGGAGCATGTGGTGAGTCGGACGGGGCCGCACGGGCCGCTGGTCGTGATGGCGAGCCTGTTCCTCTTCACGACGACGATCACGGAAGTCATGTCGAACGCCGCTGCCGCGGTGTTGACCGCGCCGATCGGCGTGGCGATCGCGGTGGCGATGGGGCTGGAGCCTCATCCCTTCCTGATGGCGATCGCGATCGGGGCCTCCACCACATTCCTGACGCCGGTCGGCCACCAGGCGAACGTGCTGGTCTACGGCGTGGGGAACTATCGGTTCGCCGACTTCCCGCGCGTAGGCGCTCTTCTCAACTTGCTGATCTTCGTCGTCACGATGATCGTGGTGCCGATCGTGTTGCCGTTCGTGGAGCTTCCGGTCAGGTGAGAGGAGAGACGCGCGCATGATCCCTGATTCGCCTTCGGCCCCTCTCACCGACGCGAGCGCCCCCTGGGGTCTCCTGTGGGCCTACGTGTTGTTCTCCTTGCTCTTCTCGTTTCTCTGCTCCATCGCGGAGGCGGTTCTACTCTCCATTACCCCCTCTTACATCGAAGACCTGGCCGTTCGGCGGCCGAGGCTCGCCGGTCTCGTGAAGCGCCTCAAGCAGGAAGACGTAGATCGATCGCTTGCCGCCATCTTGACCCTGAACACGGTCGCGCACACCGTCGGCGCCGTCGGAGCAGGCGCCCAGGCGACCATCCTGTTCGGGAGCGCATGGGTCGGCCTCTTCTCCGCGGTCCTGACTCTTGCAATCCTCTTTCTTACCGAGATCATCCCGAAGACGATCGGCGCCGTCTACTGGTCGAGTCTCGTTCGGCCGACCGCGTTCTTCGTGCACGGTCTTACCCTCGCTCTCTATCCCATCGTGCGGATCACGGAGTTGATAACGAAATCCATCTCGCGAGGAAAGCAGCTTCACGTCTTCAGTCGGGAGGAGTTCATCGCGATGGCCCGTGTCGGCGAAGCGACCGGGCACCTTCACGCCAAGGAGTCGAGGATCATCCGGAATCTGTTTCGCCTCGGATCTCTCCGCACGGCGGATATCATGACCCCTCGGACCGTGATTTCCGCGATTCCTGAGACGGCCAAGGTTTCGGAGGCGTTGGAGCTTGTCGCCGGCTCCCCCTTCTCGCGCCTGCTGCTCTATCGGAACAACCTGGACGAGGTCACGGGCTTTGCTCTCAAGCAGGACATCCTGATGCAGAAGGCCGCTGGGCGCGACGAGGAGCGCCTTTCGTCGTTGAAGCGAAACATCCTCGCCGTCCCCGGATCCATGTCGCTGTCGACCTTATTGGACAACTTCCTCGAACACCGTCAACACATCGCGATCGTGATCGACGAACACGGCGGTACCCGAGGACTGGTCACGTTCGAGGACCTGGTGGAGACCTTGATGGGCTTGGAGATCACGGACGAGACCGACTCGGTGGTCGACATGAGAGCATTGGCGCGCAAGCAGTGGTTGGAACGCGCCAAGGCGCTCGGAATCGACGAGGAGATCATCGAAGAACCCTAGTCGAGAGAGCGGACCGCGGATGCTCGGAGAGAGACGGCCTGCCAAGTTGCCGAATCCGCTACGATTGATCGCGTATGGAAAGGAACGGTCCGGGCGTTTCCGCCCGCACCGGTGAGCGAGCTCGACGCCGTAACCGTCGCCGGCACGGCCGTTGGAGCGACGAAATCAGGATTGCTCATCGGCCAGGACCCCGCTCCGCACTCACCGGAGAACCGCGATGCAGGCAAGCCTTGCGCGAGATCGTGCGCGTCGCTTGCCGGCGCTTTGCGATCGACCTTCTCCACCGAAACGGCCTTCTCCGTCTCTGGAAAGGCCGAGGCGCGGGCCGCGGAGGGTATCGCGGGGCGCGTTGGCACTCGATCGACGACGCACGCGCTCTCTTCCGCGATCTCCCCGTTCGTCATCTTCGAGTGCAAACCGCGATCCACATCCCGACCGGAGGGTTTTCGAACGAGCCATCGAGCGCATTCTCCCCGCCGCTCTCCCGACCGGTTCGTTCCTTCTCGTTTCCGGAGACGCCGCAGAGTAGAACAACCATAGACATGAAGGAAACCCGAAGACTCCTCTCCTTGTCCCTTCGCCCGTCCCGTGCTATCCTTCTGGTTCTCGGAAGCTGGCGCGGACACGACCGAGCCGGGGCTTCCCGTCGCGAAGAGCGGCGGGGTGGCGAGGAAGCTCCCTCGCGCATGCGGCGCGAAGGAGAGCCCCGCCGTCCGACGACGCAGCCACGGCGGGCGGCACAAGCGAACGAAGATCGCGACGACCCGGCCACGGATCGTCCGAGAAGCGGACTCAAGACACGAAGGCGGATACGAAGATGAGCACGAAGAAGAAACCCGCGGTTCTGCACATCGCCGACAGCATGACGAGCGCCGATCTCCTCTACCTGACCCGTTTCCCGAGCGGCGACCCGTTCATCTATTTGCAGTCCGGGGGCAAGACGACGATCGCAGTGACCGACTTCGAGGTCGGCCGCGCCTCCTCCGAATCGATCGCCGACGAAGTCCTCCCCTTCTCCCGCCTCCACGAGCTGGCGGGGAAGGCCGATCTCGTCTCCGCCGCCGCGGCCCTTCTCAAATGGAAGAAGATCCGCCAGGTCGAGGTCCCCTCGCAGTTCGCGGTCGGCGCGGCCGAGGAACTCCGCAAGCTAGGGGTGATAACCCGCGTGAAGCCCGACCCGTTCGTCCCCGAGCGGCAGACAAAGACCTCTCGCGAAGTCCGCATGATCACGGACGTGCAAAGGAAGACCGAGAAGGCGATGGAGAACGCAATTCACTGGATCGCCTCCGCATCGGTCCGCCGCGGAACGCTCTACGTGGGCGGCCGCCCCCTCACCGCCGAGATGGTGCGCAAGCGAATCCATCTCGACCTGATGGAGGAGGATTGCCTCGGCGCCTCGACGATCGTCGCCTGCGGCGACCAGGCCGTCGATCCGCACAACATCGGGATCGGCCCGCTCAAGGCGAACACGCCGATCGTGATCGACATCTTCCCGCGCTCGCAGGCCACCTACTACTTCGCCGACATCACAAGGACGGTCGTCAAGGGGAAAGCTTCGGAGACGGTGAAGAAGATGTTCCGCACCGTGCGCGAGGGACAAAGAATCGCGTTCTCGATGATTCGGCCCGGCGTGCGCGCCGATAAGGTCCACGAGGCGATCGTCGAGTACTTTCAGTCGGAAGGTTTCAAGACCGGCATTCAAGGCGGCAAGCTGCAAGGGTTCATCCACGGAACCGGACACGGGCTGGGACTCGAAATCCATGAGCCCCCGCGCGTCTCGAAAGTGCAGCTCCAGCTTCAGACGGGGAACGTGGTGACGGTGGAGCCGGGTCTCTACTACAAGGGACACGGAGGCGTTCGCCTCGAGGACGTGGCGCTCGTCACGCCTCAGGGGAACCGGAACCTCACGCGCGCTCCCAAGATCCTCGAGGTGTAGAGAGCCCCGGCCGTTTCTTGACGAGGCCCTCGGCGTGCCATAGATTCAACAGGGAGCGCGCGCATCCCGAGGGAGCAAGCCGCTTCTCGGACGCGGAGACGGCAAGCCGGCCTTCGCGCTGAGCCGCGAGGGGACACCGGACGTGCGGCGCATCGAGAGGAGCGGAGGATGGCGAACGAACCGCGGGAGACGCCGGGCGATCGGATCGAGGTCGCGCGGATCGTGGTCGGCCCCTTCCAGGAGAACTGCTTTCTGGTGCGGGAGGCCGGAGGCTCGGGATGCGTCGTCGTCGATCCGGGCGACGAAGCGGACCGGATCGCGGAACGGATCGATGAGAGGGGATGGAAGCCGGTCGCGATCGTGAACACGCACGCCCATCTCGATCACATCGGCGGTATTCAAGAGCTCAAGGAGAAATACGGCATCCCGCTCCTTCTTCACGAGGCGGACGAGCCGCTTCTTCGCTCGGCGCCCGAGCACGCGCGCTTCTTCGGCGTGGCGGAGCCGACCGTCCCCGCCGTGGACCGCCGTCTCTCCGACGGAGACGTGCTCGACTTCGGCGGGATCCGGCTCGAGGTTCTGCACACGCCGGGCCACTCGCCCGGAAGCGTCAGCCTCGTCGCCGGCGGACGCGTCTTCGTGGGGGACACTCTCTTCGAGGGATCGATCGGCAGAACCGATCTCCCGGGGGGTTCGCACGGGACTTTGCTCCGCTCGATCCGCAGGCGGCTCTTCGCGCTGCCGGACGAAGCGATCGTCCACTGCGGGCACGGACCCGACACAACGATCGGCCGCGAGAGACGATCGAACCCGTTTCTCCGGGAATCGTCGGTGGGAACGATCGAGTAGACGCCCTTCCGGGCGTTTCGCGATAACAAGCGCGCGACTCGGGAAACGGATTCCCGTTCGCGCACGACGCCCGAAAGGGCGAAGGAGATGTCGATGCTGAAGAAATCGATGGAAAAGGCGCTCAACAAGCAGATGAACGACGAGTTCGCATCCGCGTATCTCTATCTCTCCATGGCTTCCTACTTCGAAAACCGCAACCTGAAGGGTTTCGGGCACTGGATGCACGCCCAGACCAAAGAGGAAACCGAACACGGAATGAAGTTCTTCCACTTCATTCTCGACCGGGGCGGGAAGCCGATTCTCGACGCGATCGAGACCCCGCCTTCGTCGTGGAAGTCGCCTCTCGATGCGTTCCAGGCCATCTACGCGCACGAGCAGAAGGTCACCGCCGGGATTCACAAGCTCCTCGACCTCGCGGCGAAGGAAGGGGATCACCCCGCGCACGCCTTCCTCCAGTGGTTCGTCGCCGAGCAGGTCGAGGAGGAAGCGTCGGCGGACGAGGTCGTCCAGAAGCTGAAGATGATCGGCGACATGGTTCCCGGGA
>VGIW01000014.1 GCA_016867715.1 Candidatus Eisenbacteria bacterium
GTGGCTTGCGGAGTGGGGTGAGGGTTCAGAAGAAGGTGGCTCTGGCGGAAGTCAAGGATGACCTTTCGCGTTATCTGCGCATGGCGGAGCGCGAGGAGATCGTGATCACACGTCACGGTCGGCCGGCGGGTGTCCTCATCGGTTTTGCGTCTGAGGACGACTGGTTGGAGTACCGCCTGGAGAACCACCCGGAGCTTATTGCCCGGATTGCGGAGGCGCGTCGAGCGATTCAAGAAGGGCGAGGGACTCGTCTGGAGGATTTCTCCGACTCCGAATGAGCGGGCGAACATGCCGCTTCATCAGACCGCGCCCCGGGCCCCCGCCCCTTCGGGGGTGAACTGAGGCGTGTTGCTTGCGGGGCCCCGCAGCTGAGCGCCGGCGTTCGGCAGGCATCTTGGGTTGACATCCGGGCGCGACATAAGGTATAACGGTATACGTGATACGTTCGTTTCGGAACCGCGGGACGGAGGCAGTGTTCGACGGTGCGGAGACGCGGCTGGCCCGGGGGACCTGTCCTCGGGAGCTGTGGGCAGCAGCCCGCCGGAAGTTGGATCAACTGAATCGGGCGCAGGTGCTGGCGGATCTTGCGGTGCCCCCAGGCAATCGACTGGAGCGCTTGCGGGGGGCTCGGGCGGGCCAGCACAGCATTCGGATTAACGGACATTATCGGCTGTGTTTTCGATGGGAGGCTGGAGGTGTCTACGAAGTTGAGATCACGGACTACCACGGGTAGAGGGAGGCGGCGTGGGGTTTCGGGGGGGACGGATAGTCGGCGGCTGCCGCTTCACCGGCCGCCGACCCATCCGGGCGAGATGCTTTTGGAGGAGTTCCTGAAGCCTCTGGGGTTCACGCAATCGGAGCTTGCAGCCCGTCTGGGAGTTTCCTTTCCGCGTCTGAATGAAATCGTTCGTGGCCGGCGTGGCGTGACACCGGACACGGCCTTGCGGTTCGAGCGCGTCCTGGGGATGTCGGCCGACTTCTGGCTTGGGCTTCAGTTGGACTGGGACCTTTGGCACGCCAAACGGGGAAAGACGGCGGCTGAAATCGCGCGTCTTGCACCGGTTCGTCGAACAGGCTAGCGAGCTGCCGAACGAGCCGCTTCAGAAGACGGGGCGGCGGTCGGAGCAGAATGGGATCGGATTTCACCCAACCTTGCCGCCCCGCAGCTGAGCGGCAGCGCTCGGCGACCGGAGGAACGACCGATGACTCAGCTTGATGTGACCCCTGGGCTCAGAGCGCATGGAGGGGCGCAGTCGCCCCTCCATGCATGCGCACGGCTGAGCGGTCACTTGAGGGCGGACAGGTCGGCGCCGAAGTTGATATGAAAGACTTGGCCATCCAGGGCGAGCGCGGGGACGGACTTGATGCCGAGCTTCTCCGCCTCCGAGACGCGGCCCTTCGCCGTCCCGAGGTGCACGACCTCGACATCGAAACGGTTCCTGTCCAGTGCAGCGAGCACCGACTGCTCGGCGCTGACGCACACGGGGCATCCGGCGTGGTAGAAAACGGCTTTCTTCTTCATGGTTCTGCTCCTTTGGTTTCGAACGGTTCAAGGTGGCCTCACGCCACCCACTCAGGAGGATGCGCTGCTCGGGCGGTCCTGCCAAGAAGGCACCTTTTGGTAAGGTAGGTACAAGATGGTCCACGACGATCCGTCAGTTCATTCGATCCACGCGTCCAACAATGCCAAGCCCATTCCCGTCGCCGCGATGGTCGAGAGCATTGTCGGATGCAAGTGGTCTGTCGGACTGCTCGGCCTTCTCGCCGGCCGATGCAGTCGGCCCAGCGCCATCCTCCGGGCCTCCCCCGGTCTGTCCGCAAAGGTCATGAACGAGCGCCTGCGCAAGATGCTTCGCTTCGGCATCGTGAGTCGCACCGTGTTCGGCGACAAGCCGCCCATCGAAGTCGAGTACGTGCTCACGCCCTTCGGCCGTCGCTTCCTAGGGATCATCGAAGAAGTCCGCCGGCTTCAGGAGGCTGTTGACCGTGGGGCCATCTCGGAGAGTCCGGCGATACGGAAGGAGACGGCACCGCGCGGCCGCCTAACCAGCCGATGAAGCTGCCGGTCGCCTGCGGCGCCCGCAGCTTATCGGCACGGCGTTGGCCCGACGAAAGACCGACTTGACACATGTTCCTTGCGGGATTACAATGTAATCACGTAAGGAGGGTCCTGTTATGAAGACGAGGCTGGTACGGATCGGGAACTCCCGGGGCGTGCGCATCCCGAAACCGCTGATTGAGGAGGCCGGGCTGACCGAGGAGGTCGAGCTTCGCGTGCGCGACGGGGCGATCGTGATTGCCTCGGCGGTGGGGGTCCGGGCAGGGTGGGCGGAGGGCGCGCAAGAGTTGCACGAGCGAGGCGAGGACGAGCATGTGATTCCGCCGGTGCCGACTCGGTTTGAGGAGGAATGGGAGTGGTGAGGGAGCCTGGGGTTCGGCGTGGAGAAGTCTATCTCATCACATTGGATCCGGCGCGGGGAGGAGAGATCCGGAAGAAACGGCCCTGCGTTATCGTGTCCCCGGACGAGCTGAACGCGCATTTGCGGACACTCATCGTCGCGCCGCTCACAACGGGATCGCATGCGTATCCGTTCCGTGTGCCTTGTCGTTTCAGCGGTCGTTCGGGGCACGTCATCTTGGACCAGGTTCGCACGGTGGGTCGGGACCGCTTCGTGCGTCGCCTCGGTCGGTTGTCCCCGAAGGTGGTAGCAGAGGCACTTGGCGTGCTTCAAGAGATGTTCGCGCCGTAGGAACCGGGCCAACACTTATAAGGCCCCCGGGCGCAAGTGAAAAGACATCCCTGAGCCGCCGTCTTTGAGAGAGGCGACGAGGGGGGCCGGTCCATCTGGACGCTTCAGAAGACCCCGCCCCTTCGCTGCCGAGCGAGGCGTGTCTCTTGTGGGGCGCGGCAGCTGAGCCGCCCCGTTGGACGGCACATCATGCTGAACGCTAGAGACGACACACAGAGCTTCGTCACAATCGTGCTCATCAGCTGGGAACGGCTGCTGCTTGCCGGCGCGCTGCTGGCGGCGTTTCTGGTGATTCTCGTGGTGAGCGGAACGGCGCTTCTGGTGAGGACGGCTGGAGCGAGTCCGGGGAGCTTAGTGCCGTTCGTGGCGGCGGGGGCAATCGCGGTGAGCCTGGCGCTCGTATTGTGGGGTCGGACGGGCCGGGGACCGGTCTCGGCGATCGCACGCCGGCTGCCTTCTGGACTTGACGGAGGGCTTCGGCGGCGGCCAGTGGCGGCCTGCCTTGCGGCTCTTCTCGTTTTGATCGCCGTGGTCCAGGTTGCGCGCCTGTCCTGCTTCATGACTGACCCGGCGCTTCGCTGGGGTTCGGCCTTCCCCCCTGTGGAATTCGGCGTGCGCCACATGTGCATGTCAGCCTACGTTCACGCCGCCGACCTGATGCGGAGAGGCGAGCCGAATGTGTATGCGGAGGAGCACTATCCCGCCTACAGTTCAGGACAACGAGGAGACGCGAATCCCGTATCCTCTTCGGTCGCCAATCTGGCTCCTCATGTTCGGGATGCGTTCGAGTACCCGCCGCCCTTCCTCTTGCTACCCAGGGCAGCGCTGGTCCTGACAAACGACTTTCTTGTCATGCGCACGGCGTGGTTCATGCTCCAGGCCGTA
Source organism: Candidatus Eisenbacteria bacterium (assembly GCA_016867715.1). Taxonomy (NCBI): domain Bacteria; phylum Candidatus Eiseniibacteriota; species Candidatus Eiseniibacteriota bacterium. The sequence continues at coordinate 3,636 of VGIW01000014.1, forward strand.
CTATTCTGCGCGTTCGCACTACTCCTGGCGTCGTGGGTAGGGGGCAGCCGGGGGACTCTGGCGGGCCTGCTTCTGCCCGGCATCCTCTCCTCGTTCCCCCTCCTCTTTAGCCTCCAATTCGGGCAGTTCCACTTGGTCGTGGTGCTGCTCGCGACGGGCGGCATGCTGGCCTTCCAGGTGAGGCGGGAAAGGCTTGGAGGCGCGCTCCTCGCCGGCGCCATCGTGACCAAGATCTTCCCGGGATTGCTGCTGATTTATCTCGCCCTCCGGCGGCGCAACCGCCCCATCCTTTGGACCCTGGCCTTCACCACAGCCTACACTCTGGCCGGTTTGCTCGTGCTTGGGTCCGCGCCCTACCGTGCGTTCTTCGAATACCAGTTGCCGCGGCTCGCGTCGGGCGAGGCGTTCCATGTTCTTCAAAGCAACGATCTCATCCTCGCGGCCAACGCCAGCGTCTACTCGATCCCCTTCAAGCTGCAACGCCTCGGCGTACTCGGCATGCCTGCAACGCTCGCTCCTGTGCTCACCTGGCTTTACACCGCGCTTCTTGTCGGCGCAGTAGTCATCGTCGCGCGGCGCCACCGCGACTCCACCCTGGAACCCGTCGTTTGGCTGGGCATCCTAACCCTTGCCTCTTTGCGCAGCCCGGTCGCACCCAACGTCTACGTAAGCACCTCCGCGCTGTGGTTGCTCACACTGCTCGCGGTCGAGACCCGCGGCCGCGCTGTCGCTGTTGCCTTGCTGGTTGTCGCTTGGATCTGCATTAGCGTTCAACCGCCGCTGCCCGACCCGAAGGCCACCATCGCCCTGTGGATGTCTGGCCAGATCGCGATGCTCGTGCTCGGATTCTGGGTGCTCCTGCGCCGCACGACGGGCGCAGCGGAGTCGGAGCGACAACCGTGTTGATACCCGCTCGCCCTCGGTCGGCTGGCCTCCGTCCGGTGGCAACATCATGGGTTCTCCCAAGCCGGTGAAGGGTATCGCGGAACTCTGTCCGTCCATCAGCCGGTTGCAGCGGCCGCCGCTTCGCGCCGCCGCTGATGCTGAGCGCTAGGTCCACGGGCCTGACGTTCTTGACAAGTCCTGGAGTATGATGTATCGTCATACCCGGGAGGTGAAGGTATGGGCAAGGCGAAGATTGCCATCACGCTGGATGAGCGGACTGTCGGCCGAATCGATCGGCTGGTCCGTTCGCGAACGTACCCGAGCCGGAGTCGGGCAATTGCCGACGCGGTCGAGGAGAAGCTCGATCGGTTGGACCGGACCCGGTTGGCGCGGGAGAGTGCGAAACTGGATCCCGCGTTCGAGAAGGCATTGGCGGAGGAAGCGCCTTCGGAGGATCTGGAGGAATGGCCCGAATACTGAGGGGAGAGATTCGGTGGGCAGACCTGAATCCAGTTCGGGGGAGTGAGCAGGCCGGCCGTCGGCCTGTTCTCGTTTTGAGCCACGACGTCTTCAACGAGCGATCGGGAACGGTCATCGCCGTCGCGGTCACGAGCCAACCACAGCGTGCCGGTTTTCCCCTCACCCTGGAGCTGAAGTCCCGCGGCCTTCCCAAGCAGTCGTGGGTCAAGATCAGCCAGATCCGGACGCTGGCGGTGGAGCGGCTTGGGAGGCGTCTCGGCCGTGCCTCGCCGGAGGAGATCGCGCAAGTTGTGGATGGTCTGAACGAGATTGTCGGGACCTAACACTTATGGCTCCTCTCCGAAAAGTGTGGAAGGGTGTAACGTTTTGAATTGAAACGCGCACCGGGTATGCGGCAATCCTCCGTGGGTTGTGTATGGACTCACGAGAGGATGGCCGAGCCGATGCGCTTGGAAACATCTATCACAAGAGGGCTGGGACTGAAAGCCCATCGTACTCGGGAGGTCCTGGAAGAAGATGGGAAGCTCGTCGCGGAGATCGAGTGGATCGAGGGGAGGCTGCTGACCTGCAGCGGCCGTTCGCGGAAGGTACGGAGGCTGCATGCGCGGCAGCGGGCGAGGCGTGGACCGGTGAAGGGCTGAATCCGATGCCTCCCCCCTTCCCGCCCGACCGCTGAGTCGCGCACGCTAGCCTGGACTATGCACGCGTTTTCGTCGCGAGGACGTGGAGCGCGAGTCGAGAGGCCGACCTGGACGAGCCGCTCCCGGAAACGTAGTCTCGGCACTACGATGAGGAAGCGGCGACGGAAGGGAGGCCTCTTGAGGCCGCGATCCGCGGCCGCAGTAGGAAATGTGTGCATAGTCCAGGCTAGCAGGAACAGGAAATGCGCTGGCTCGGAATCGGTCTTGTCGTTGGAGCCTCTCTGACGGGCTGTGCCTCGAGCAGACCAGGGGCGACGGGCTCCCCGGAGGCGATCATCGAGTCATGGGAGACAGTGGACGTGGGGCCCATGAACGAGCGCATCGACGCCGCTGTTTCCGAGGGTGCCGAGTGGCCGAAGAGCCCTCTGAGTGCCACGGTTCAGCTTCTGGGGGGAGACGTCGACACCCGCATCTTGTCGCTGTTCGAGGAGAAGAACCGGGGCGAAGGAGCCGACACGACCGTCGTCGTTATCGTACGTGACGGGTTCCTCGATGACTCAGTTCGAGGGGACTGGCACCGAATCGTGTACGCACGTGGTGCCGACGGCATGTGGCGTGTCGCAAAGACCAGCCGCGCGTTCCGCTGTTGGCGTGGGCATCACCTGGAGACGTTCAGTTCGCAATGGTGTCCTTGATTGGGGGCCGGCTCGCTCGCATGCGACCGACGTCTCGGCGCTGTCACTCGCGATGCATGCGCCTTCGGCGGCCGCGCTCGCGCCGGCACCGGCCGCGGCTGATACGGAGGATCTCGGGGACACCATACCTATTTCGCCCGGCCAGCGATCGGGACAAGCCACGAATCGTCTCGAATTAGGTATCATGTCCCCGGAATAGCCCCGGAATAGCCCGGAGCCTGGGGAGGGAGAGATGTCAGAAGCCCAAGAACTCAGGTCCGTTGCCCTGCTGCTTCTCGTCTCCCTATCGCTGGCGTGCGGACACGACCCGCAGTCCCAGACCGCTGCGGGGAAAGCTCAGGCACGGATCGAGCCTCCTGCGCTCGATTTGAAGATCCAGTCAGAGCTTGAGGCGTGGCTCACCGAGCACGGGCAGGAGCCGCGGGATTACGTGGTCAGCCTTTTCGCGGAGCACGACGTCGTCTTTTTGGGCGAACAGCACCGGATCAGGCATGACCCTGAGCTCGTTCAGTCGCTGTTGGCGCCGCTCTATGCCGCCGGAGTCCGCACGCTGGCCACAGAGTTCGCGCGCCGCGAGGACCAGGCGCTCATCGACTCGGTGACGGCTGGCCCTCTGTGGCGTGAGGATCTCGCCCACAGGATCACATTCAATTTCCTCGTGACCTGGGGCTACCGCGAGTACGTGGACATCTACCGCGCTGCCTGGGAGGTCAATCGCAGACGGGCGGCCGGCGCGCCGCCCTTCCGGGTGCTGGCGTTGGGCGACTCGCCCGACTGGAGCTGGGTCACGAAGCCCGAGGACGGCGATGACCCGGAGGTGATGCGGAAGGTGTGGCGCGGTGGAGGCGAGGAGCACTGGGCACGGGTCATCCTCAACGAGGTGGAAGCCGGACAGAAAGTCCTCGTCTATTCCGGCATCCACCACGCTTTCACCGAGTACCTGCAACCGTCCGTCGCGGAAGGGAAGTTCGTGCAGTTCCGCGAGCAGCGCGCGGGCAACTACGTGTACCGCGCGATCGGCAAGCGGGTGGTCACCGTGTTCCTGCATGCCTGGTGGACGGGGTCGGGCGGCTACGACGACAAGCTTGTGCATCCCGCCGATGGGGTGCTCGATGCGTTCATGCTGAACCGCGAAGGCGGCCCGTACGCTGTGGGCTTCAGCCTCGCAGATTCGCCTTTCGGGCGAACGCGGATCGACAACGCAGTCTACCGGCACGGCTACAGCAACGAGTTCGTGCCGTCCCGCTTCGCAGACGGCTGGATCTATACGAAGCCCCTCTCCGAGTACGCGGGGGTCACACCCATCCCAGGCTGGATCGACGAGACGAACATCGAGCAGGCGCGCCGCCAGATGCCCAATCCCGAATTCCGCGCAGCGTCGATTGACAGGTTCAATTCCGGCATGGCGAGGGATGCCGACATCCCCCGCCGGCTGGCGCGCTTGCACTGAGCCGCCGCGTCCCGCGGCGTGGGAAGGAGCTTCGACGGGTATTGTGGTATTCTTGCCTGGATTATCCACGCGTTTCCTGCTGCGGCTGTGGATTTCCCTCCGCGCTTCCGCGCTCCGGGAGCTTCCTCGGCCACCCGTCCCTCCGGGACGGGTGCCCGCCTCGGTCGCGCGAGAAGACGCGTGCATAATCCAGGCAAGGGCAGGGTATTCGGGGTATTCTGGGGACATGACACTGATTTCGGGACGATTCGAGGCTCATTCCGATCGCGGTCCGGGCGGAATACGTATGGTGTCCCCGGAATCAGCGCCCGAAAAGGCCGGCATCGAATGAACGATATCGAGAGAACCTTGCTCATTGTCTGTGGCACGCTTTGCGTTGCAATGGGTGTCATTGGCATGTTTCTTCCCATATTGCCGACCACGCCCTTCCTTCTATTGGCATCCGCTTGCTATGCTCGTAGCTCAAAGCGGTTCTATCAGTGGCTGTTGACCAATCGCTGTTTTGGTGAATACATCAGGAACTACCGAGAAGGCAGAGGGATACCCTTAAGACAAAAGATACTCACGCTCATACTATTGTGGCTTACTATAGGCTATGCGCTCTTGTTTGTTGTGTCATTTGGGTGGATAACGCTAGTTCTACTTGGTATTGCAGGGGGCGTTACTGTGCATCTAGTAAAGACAAGAACCTTTAAGCCGGAGGCGCGGAATCAGGCTCCTCTCCAGAAAACCTGATCGTGCGAGAGGGTCAGTATTCTGGGCAGTTTTCTGGGGACATGACACTGATTTCGGGACGATTCGAGGCTCATTCCGATCGTCCCCGGCCTTGCCGGCAGGTTCAGGGGCACCGGGCGCCGGGCCCGCTGTTGGATGGAACCCCGCCCCCGAAACCTCTGCCGGCAAACAGGTCAGTGTACAGATCACCATACCCGGCTCGCGCGAACCGGCGCCCGCGTTCGTGATCGATCGACCGGGTAGCTGCCGGCTGGAAGGGAACCGCCTGTGCCTGGAGGACGGCATCTGCGTGAACGCGGACGACGTCACGATCGACCTCGGCGGATTCACCTTGGCGGGACCCCACTCAGGCGAGTCGGTCGGCATCCGGATGAACGGCCGGAGAAACGTCGAGATCCGCAACGGGACCATCCGAGACTTCGGAATGCGCGGCATTCACGAGAAGAACGATTCCCTGACCGCCAACGGCAAGAGAGTTCTCGACGTCCGGGTGATCTCCAACGGGAGCTGCGGGATCTGTCTGGGCGGCAGCGGCGACATGGTGCGGGGCTGCTTCGTCGAGGACAACCGAGGCACCGGGACCTGTTCCGGGGGCCTCATCGAGGGGAATCTCCAGCAGACACGCTTGGTGATGGATTCCGTTTCCGCATGAAGGAAAACTACTTCGCCAACAACCTCGCCTCGGGGAACCGGACGGACTTCGCCGGGGAGGTGCCGGCAGGGCCGGGCGACTCCGGGAACATCTCCGTGCCACACCGGGAGCCGGTAGCGGCCCAGCCGGCGTCAACGGGGAATAGGCAGGTAGCCTTGGTTTCGGTGACCGTCTACCGAACACCAACCGAACACCGATCGGCGCTGGAGTTCTGTAGCCTGTCACCGGAACCGGGAGGGCATGATGGACGCAGATCAGATCCTTGAACGGCTCGATGATCCGATCGCTCTCGAGGCGCTCTACCGCGAGTCGCCGAGAGCGTTCCGTCGCGCCCTCATGATCGCGCGCGAGGCCCGGCCGGACGAGATCGTGCTTCGCGTCTGGGAAGCGCGGCTCGCCGACGGCGAGAGGACGGCCTCCGGGCTGCGCGCGCTCATCCCTGCGATCGCCATCGCGCTCTGTTGTGCCTTGCTTGTGCGCTTGCCCGCCGTCTGGTTGGGAGCGGGTTGGTATTACCCGCGTTTCGCGCCCATGTGGATCCTCCTTGGCTTGGCGTTTTACTTCTGGCTCGAGCGACGCGATCGGAGTCGGCTGATTGCCGGGCTCTTGCTCGCCGCGTTCGTAGGCACCTTCGCGAGCCTTCTACCCGGGAACACCGACTCGGTCGTGATGGCGTTGATTCACTTGCCGATCCTCTTCTGGGTGTTCCTGGGTTTCGTCTTCACGGGCTCCTCTTGGCGCGAGACGGAGCCGAGGATCCGCTTTCTCCGCTTCAACGGCGAGCTCCTCATCATCGGCAGCTTGGTCGCGCTCGGGGGCATCGTCTTCAGCACGATCACCGTCGCGCTCTTCGATCGGATCTTGGACGGAGCCGAGGAGTGGTACTTCGCGAACATCGGGATAATGGGCGCCGCGGCGGTGCCGATCGCCGGGACGTATCTCTACGACAAAGTCTTCCGAAGGCGCACGGGGATCGCATCGGTCCTCGCCCGCGTCTTCGCGCCTCTCTTCCTCGCCATGACGGTCATTTACTTGCTGACGGCCTTCCTGAGCGGACAGAGTCCCTTCGAGGATCGTTCCTTCTTGATCACGGTGAACGGACTCCTGGTCGTCGTGCTCGGCATGGTCGTTCTCTCGATCGCGGAGCGCGGCGAAGACGACGGGACGAGATGGATCGACTCCATCCACTTGGCGCTTCTGGCCGTGACTGTGTTGATCGACTTGTTGGCGCTTTCCGCGATCGTCTTCCGGCTCGCATCGTACGGCTTCACGCCCAACCGTGTGGTCGTCCTCGGGGCGAACCTCGCCGTCCTGCTTCACCTGGCCTCGATCGGCCTCGCCTATGTCCGGTTCATGCGCGGTCCCGCCGGCGTCGAGGCGATTCGTCGTACCGCGGCCGGCTTCCTGCCGGTGTACGCCGCGTGGGCCATGATCGTCTGCTTCGTCCTTCCCTTCGTCTTCCGGCTCTCATGATCGGGGAGGACGCGAACGGAGACTGCTTGGAGCGGACACCCGCGCCCGTCGCGTTGCGATGGAAGCATCCGAATCCCGGACAGCGCCGGCGGCGACCGCGGGGTCCCGGCATCTCCCAGCCGGTTCCCGGTCCTCTTTCATGCGAAAAGTGGTATGCTCACGGGCGACGCCGAACTGGCGCGCGAGACCCTCGCGGGGGTCTTCGCGCTTCTCCCGGCAGACGCGCCCGTCGGCGAATGCGAAAGAGGCAAGGCCGAGCGGAGCAGACAGCCGCTCCCGGCGCTCTTCCGGGTTCGCCCGTCCGTTCTCCGCGACGGCGACGTTCGCAGGACTGATCGCCATCGCTTTCACGGTGGTGATTGCGATGGAGATTCACAAATGGCGCTGGCGCGCCCGGCGGACGGCTCGATCGTCCAACCCATCCGATTGACGAGGAGAAGAGCGCGATGAACCGTTCCGAGATCCGCTCGTTGCAGGAGGTCCGAGGATATCCGGCGGTGACGATCACCCTCCCGACGCACCGCGTAGCGCCCGCGAACCGCCAGGACCCGATCCGAATCCGCAACCTGGTCACGCAGGCGGCCAACCGTCTGCTCGAGGAGTTCACGAAGCGCGAGATCGAACCGCTTCTCGACCGTCTCGAGCGGCTGGCCGAGAGCGTGGATCTTCGACACTCGCTGGACGGGCTCGTGTTGTTCGCGAACCGCGATTCCGCGCGATTCTTCCGCCTTCCTTTCTCGCTCCGTGAACGCGTGGTCGTGGACGAGACCTTCTTCACGCGCGATCTCGTCTTCGCGATGAACCGAACGCCGCGGTATTGGGCGCTCGCCTTGAGCGAGAAGCCGACGCGCTTGTTCGAAGGGACCCGCGAGAGCCTGATCGAGATCAAGAATGGAGGCTTTCCGATCGTCTATGAGGGGTCTCACGGCGAAGAGCCTCTCCCCCGCGGGTTCGGCGTCAGGAAGTCCGTCTACGAGAACGAGCGCCACCGGCAGTTCTTTCGCAAGGTCGACGCCGCCTTCAAGCCGTTTCAGGCGGAGGATCCCCTGCCGATCGCCGTTGCCGGAGTGGAGCGCCACCTCGCCTATTTCCACGAAGTGACGAACCACCTGGGATCGATTCTCGCGGCCGTGACCGGAAGCCACGACAAGACCTCCGCCCACGAGCTCGGCAAGCTCGTCTGGTCATCGATGCGCGAGGCTTTCATCGCGCGGCGCCGAGAGGTCCTGTCCGAGCTCGAGAAGGCCGCCGGCGAACGGAAGCTCGTCTCCACCGTGGGAGAGGTCTGGCGTCTCGCGAACGAGGGGCGCGGAAGGCTCCTCCTGGTCGAGGAGGGCTTCTCCTATCCCGCGCGCGTCGACAAGACCGGCATGCGTCTCGACCCCGCCGAGGACCTCGCGTCGCCCGGCGTCGTCGACGACGCGGTGGATGAGATCGTCGAGACGGTGCTCGGCAAACAGGGAGAGGTCGTGTTCGTCGACGACGGCCGCCTCGCCGAGCACGGACGGATCGCGCTGATCGTGCGGTACTGAAGGCGGCGATCAGCCCGCTCCGGCATGGGTCCGCACGATCGTGTACACGGCGATGCCGATCCCGATCGAAAGCTTGATAGCTGAAGCGAGAACCCTGCCAAGAAGCGCGCCGCAGCCCGCGCGGACGGTTTCGCTTCCTCGGGCGCCGCCGAGGAACTCCGCGGCGAGCGCCCCGAGCGCGGTCCCCGCGAACGATCCGACCACCGTTCCGAGAACCGGGAAGAGCGGAGTTCCCAGAACCGCCCCGACCATCCCTCCCGCGAATGCCCCGATCATTCCCCATCGGGTTCCCCCGTACTTCCGGGTCATGACCGAGCCGAGAAACGCCTCAAGGATCTCACCCGCCGCGACGAGCGCCGCCATCACGAGGAGCGCGGCGATGCCGATGAGATGGAACCGCGTGACGACCGCGACGAGAAGCGCGACGCCGAGAAGAATGAAATTGCCGGAGAGGCCGAGCGGGATCGCGAGAAGCCCCGCGAGAAGAACCGCGTCGAGAAGAACGAGAAGAAGAACGCGAAGCGCGACCTGGCCTAACTCGGCCATCTGGGGTCTCCCTCGCTTGAGCCGGCAATCCCGCTTTCCGACGCGAACGGCCTCCGAACGACCCGGATCGACTATAGACCGGGAAACGCGTCCGGCGCAAGGAATCGGCCCGACGGAAAGGGTTGCCTCATCGGGCGAGGAGGCCTACAATGGGTCCGATCAACCTTGGGGTATTTTCTTCCCGGGTACGAAACGGGGTTTTCGGTGCGGGCGGGGCGCCCACAGAGGGGGGAGTGAAGTGCCTATACGCGTCCCCATTACGATAGACGGCAACGAAGCGGTCGCATACGTCGCCTATCGGGTTAACGAAGTGGCGGCCATCTATCCGATCACGCCATCCTCCAACATGGGGGAATGGGCGGATCAATGGGCATCCGAGGGGAAGAAGAACATTTGGGGAGTCGTCCCGGATGTCATCGAGATGCAGAGCGAGGCCGGTGCGGCCGGCGCCTGGCACGGATCGCTGCAGGCCGGGTGCCTCACGACGACTTTCACCGCCTCTCAGGGGCTTCTGCTCAAGATTCCGAACATGTACAAGATCGCCGGCGAGCTGACGTCGACGGCGTTTCACGTCGCGGCGCGAAGCGTGGCGACGCACGCGCTCTCGATCTTCGGAGATCACAGCGACGTCATGGCGGCGCGCGCGACCGGTTTCGCGCTCATCCCGTCGGGGAGCATTCAAGAAACGATGGACTTCGCCCTCATCGCGAGCGCTGCGACCTTGAAGACGCGCGTCCCCTTCCTCCACTTCTTCGACGGCTTCCGCAGCTCGCACGAGGTTCAGAAGATCGAGCTCATCAGCGACGACCAGATGCGCGAGATGATCGACGATGAGATGGTGCTCCAGCATCGCATGCGCGCGCTTTCTCCGGACCGGCCGTTCATCCGAGGGACCGCGCAGAACCCAGACGTGTTCTTCCAGGCGCGCGAGGCGATCAACCCCTACTACCTCGCCTGCGTGGACAAGACCGAAGAGGTGATGGAGCAGTTCGCCCGCGTCACCGGGCGCGTCTATCGCGTGTTCGAATACGTCGGCGACCCGAAGGCGGAGCGCGTGCTCGTGATCATGGGTTCGGGAGCCGAGGCGGCCCACGAGGCGGTGGAGCATATGAACCGGAACGGCGAGAAGGTCGGGCTCATCAAGGTGCGCCTCTACCGGCCGTTCGACACGAAGCGGTTCTGCGAGGCGCTCCCCCCGACCGCGCGCTCGATCGCGGTTCTCGACCGGACGAAGGAGCCGGGGAGCGCGGGCGAACCGCTCTACCTCGACGTCGTGCACGCCGCCTACGAGGGGCTCCGGAACGGATACGGGGCGATCAAGAGCCTGCCGGCCATCGTCGGCGGGCGCTATGGGCTCTCCTCGAAGGAGTTCACCCCGGCCATGGTGAAGGCGGTCTTCGACAACCTCGCCGCGGGGAAACCGAGGAACCACTTCACGGTCGGGATCCACGACGACAAGACCAAGATGAGCCTCCCCTACGATCCCGAATACTCGACCGAGGGGCCGAAGGTCGTTCGCGCGATGTTCTACGGGCTCGGCGCCGACGGCACGGTCGGCGCCAACAAGAACTCGATCAAGATCATCGGCGAGGGAACGGACTTTTACGCGCAGGGTTACTTCGTTTATGACTCAAAGAAAGCCGGCGCCGTAACGGTCTCTCACCTCCGCTTCGGGCCCGACCCGATCCGATCGACCTACCTCGTGAGCAAGGCGTCGTTCATCGGGTGCCATCAGCAGGTCTTCATCGAGAAGTACGACATGCTCCAATACCTCACCCTCGGCGGCGTCTTCCTGTTGAACTGCCAGTGGGGCCCGGACGAGGTGTGGGGCCACCTGCCGAAGAAGGTGCAGCAGGACCTCATCGACAAGAAGGCGAAGTTCTACGTCATCAATGGATACAAGGTCGCCACGGACAGCGGCATGGGCGACCGCGTGAACGTGGTGATGCAGGTCTGCTTCTTCGCGATCTCGGGGGTCTTGCCCAAAGACGAGGCGATCGAGGCGATCAAGGACTCGATCCGCAAGACGTACGGGCGGAAGGGTGAGGACGTCGTCCAGATGAACTTCCGCGCCGTGGACAACACGCTCGCCAATCTTTTCGAGGTGAAGATTCCTTCGCAGGCGACGAGCAAACTCGAGATGCGCCGCCCGGTGCCGGAGGAAGCTCCGGAATTCGTGCAGAAGGTCACGGCGGAGATCATCGCGGGGAGGGGCGACGGCATCCCGGTCGGCCTTTTCCCCGAGGATGGAACGTTCCCGTCGGACACCGCGCGTTGGGAGCGCCGAAACATCGCGCTTGAGATCCCCGTGTGGGATTCGGAGGTCTGCATCCAGTGCGGGAAGTGCGCGATGATCTGCCCGCATGCCACGATCCGCCCGAAGGTCTTCGAGGAGAAGCACCTCAAGAACGCGCCGAAGACGTTCAAGTACGTTGACGCTCGCGACAAGGAATGGGCGGGGATGAAATACGCGCTTCAGGTCGCGCCCGAGGACTGCACCGGCTGCGCAATCTGCATCGAGGTCTGCCCGGTCAAGAACAAGAAGGAAACGAAGCTCCGGGCGATCAACATGGCGCCGCAGCCGCCGCTCCGCGAGCAGGAGCGCGAGAACTGGGAGTTCTTCCTCTCGCTCCCGGAAGTCGATCGAACGAAACTCAAAGTGAGCGCGATCCGCCATCAGCAGCTCCAGCGGCCGCTCTTCGAGTTCTCGGGAGCTTGCGGCGGATGCGGAGAAACTCCGTACCTCAAGCTTCTTTCACAGCTCTTCGGCGACCGCGCGATCCTCGGAAACGCCACCGGATGTTCGTCGATCTACGGCGGAAATCTCCCGACGACCCCTTGGGCGATCAACGAGGAAGGGCGCGGCCCCGCGTGGTCGAACTCCCTCTTCGAGGACAACGGGGAGTTCGGGCTCGGAATCCGCATCGCCATCGACAAGCAGAAGGATCTCGCGTGCCATCTCGTCCGCAAGATGGCCGGCGCGATCGGCGAGAACCTGGCCAAGGAGCTCGTCGAGGCGAAGCAGAAGGACGAGGCGGAGATCTTCGAGCAGAGAAAACGGGTGAAGGCTCTGAAGGAGAAGCTGCGGGGAGCGGGCTCCGCGGAGGCGAAGACGCTCCTCGCGATCGCGGATATGCTCGTCAAGAAGAGCGTGTGGGCGGTCGGGGGCGACGGCTGGGCGTACGACATCGGCTATGGCGGACTCGACCACGTCTTCTCGATGGGACGGGACGTCAACATCCTCGTCCTCGACACCGAGGTCTACTCGAACACGGGCGGGCAGATGTCGAAGGCCACTCCGCGGGGCGCGGTCGCGAAGTTCGCCGCGGGCGGGAAGCCGGCCGCCAAGAAGGACCTCGGCCTCATGGCGATCAGTTACGGAAGCGTGTACGTCGCGCGCGTCGCGATGGGCGCCAAGGACGAGCACACCCTGCGCGCGTTTCTCGAGGCGGAGGCGTACGAGGGGACGTCGCTCATCATCGCGTACAGCCACTGCATTGCCCACGGAATCGACATGGACAGAGGTTTGGAGAGCCAGAAGGCGGCGGTCGATTCCGGGCAGTGGTTCCTCTACCGCTACAACCCGGATCTCTCCCGCGAGGGGAAGAACCCGCTTCTCCTCGACTCGCGCGCGCCGAAAATCCCGGTCGCCCAGTACATGAACATGGAGAACCGCTTCCGGATGCTCGCTCGGAGCAAGCCGGAAGACGCGAAGCGTTTCGCACACGAAGCGCAGGAAGATGTGAACGCCCGGTGGGCGCTCTACCACTACCTCGCCGAGAGACGTTTCGGCGACGGGAACGGCGGAAAGGGAGAGGCATAAGCAAGGAAAGCGGCGGGGCCGAAGACGGCGAGCGCCTTCGGCTCCTCCCTTCGAATCGGAGAGAACAGATGGATCTCACGACGCACTATCTTGGAATGAAGCTGAAGAGCCCGATCGTCCCGTCCGCCTCTCCCCTTTCGGAAGAGATTGGGAACATTCGAAAGATGGAGGACGCGGGCGCGGGCGCCGTCGTTCTCCACTCGCTCTTCGAGGAACAGATCGCGCAGGAAAGCCTCGATCTGGATCACTTCACGACGAAAGGGACCGAGAGCTTCGCGGAGTCGCTCACGTATTTTCCCGAGCCCGGCGAGTATCGGCTCGGACCCGAGGAATACCTGAACCACATCCGAAAGGCGAAGGAAGCGGTCAAGATCCCGGTCATCGCGAGCCTGAACGGAACGAGCGAGGGAGGGTGGACCGACTACGCCGCGCGGATGGAGGAGGCGGGGGCGGACGCGCTCGAGCTGAACATCTACTACATCCCGACGGATCCCGCCCTCAGCGCCGAGAAGGTCGAGAACACGTACGTCGAGATCGTGAAGTCGGTGCGGTCGACCGTCCGAATCCCGCTCGCGGTCAAGATCTCGCCCTTCTTCAGCAACCTCGCGTATACGGCCGGGCGGCTCGACCGGGCGGGGGCGAACGCCTTGGTCCTCTTCAACCGTTTCTATCAGCCGGACATCGACCTCGACGATCTCGAGGTGCGAACCCACGTTCTCCTCAGCGCGCCGCAGGCGATGCGGCTTCCGCTCCGCTGGATCGCGATCCTGCACGGACGCATCAAGGCGGATCTCGCCGCGACGGGCGGCATCCACACGGCCGAGGACTGCCTCAAGATGCTGATGGCGGGCGCGAAGACCACGATGCTCTGCTCCGTACTCCTGAAAAAGGGAATCGATCAGATCCGAGAGATCGAGATGGGGATGCGGAAGTGGATGGAGGGGCACGAGTACGTTTCGGTCGAGCAGATGCAGGGGAGCATGAGCCAGAGGAGCGTCGAGGACCCGGCCGCGTTCGAGCGGGCGCAGTACATGCGCGCGCTCGCGGGATATCGGGCTTAAGACCGGTTTCACAACCTCCTTCCGTTGCAATCGGCTGCGAAGCCGCCCGCGGAATGAGCCTCCCAATGAAAGCACCCGCCTCCTCTCCGGGGGCGGGCTTCGTTTGCGCGGTCCCGTTTGGGCGGGGCGCCTTGACAAGAACTCCTGATCCGACTAACTTCCAAGCGTGCCGTACCCGGCAGCAATCGTCCCGGCCAGCGAACGATCCACTGAGCGGATCCTCGGCCGTCCGGCAAGATGTTGAATCGCGAAGACAAAGGAGTCGTCGTCATGGCATTCACGCTCCCTGAACTTCCCTATCCCTATGACGCGCTTGAGCCCCACATCGACGCGCGCACGATGGAGATTCACCACACGAAGCACCATCAGGCTTACGTCTCCAACCTGAACAAGGCCTTGGAGGGACATTCGGCGTTCCAGTCAAAGACGATCGACGAGATCGTAAGGAATCTAGACGCGATCCCGGAAGCGGTCCGGACCGCCGTCCGCAACAACGGCGGGGGACATTGGAACCACACGCTCTTCTGGCACGTGATGTCGAAGAAAGGCGGCGGCGAACCGAAGGGGACTCTCTGCGACGCGATCAAGAAGACCTTCGGGAGCTTCGACGCGTTCAAGGAGGAGTTCGGAAAGGCGGCGATCGGGCGCTTCGGAAGCGGATGGGCCTGGCTCTGCTTCGACGAGAAGGGCAAGCTGCACGTCGAGTCGACCCCCAACCAGGACACGCCGGTCTCCCAGGGCCATGTGCCGATCCTCGGCCTCGACGTCTGGGAACACGCTTACTATCTCAAGTATCAAAACCGGCGCCCGGACTACATCTCGGCCTGGTGGAACGTGGTGAACTGGGAAGAGGTCCAGAGACGCTACGAGGCCGCGACCCGATAGGGCCGCCCCTCTCCTTTCGAACGATCGAGGGCTCCGCTCCGGCGGAGCCCTCTCTTGTTGTCGCGAGTCCCCCGCCTCCCCTGGACCGACCAAGACCCGCAACCTCTTTATTCCGAATGAGTTCCCGCCCCAATCCCTCGCCGGCTCATGCGAATTCCGCATATTCTCTACGAGGATTTCTAATTTCATTGTATTCGGATATTACGATATCTTGACTGCCTCGGACGATGGAAGGCGCGCGATCGCACGGCGCGGCCCCGCCGATCCAACGTCCTTCGGAAGGAACGAGGATGCCGGCGAGAAACCGAATCGAGGATCTCGCTCACGACGTCAAGAAGGCGGATCTCCGATCGGAGGTCCTTCGCGCGCTCGGGAATCCGGGGCGGCTTCGGATCGTCGCCTATCTCTCCGCATCGGGAGAGAAGACCGTGAACGAGATCGCCGAGACCCTCGACATGCCGCAGTCCGCTGTCTCGCAGCAGCTCGGTTCCCTTCGTCTTCGCGGGCTCCTCCGCGCGCGTCAAGAGGGCGGCCGCCGCTACTACTCGCTCGCGATGCCGGAGGTGAACGAGCTGCTCGCATGCCTCGCGCGATGCTGCCGTCCCGGGGAGAAGGCTTTATGAGAAACCGACGGGCGAGTCTTCTGATCGTCCGCGTTCTCTGGGGGAATCGCAAATGACCACGCGGCCGGCGCGCGAACGCATTCGCGTCCTTCTCGGCGCGGGCCTCGTCGCCGGGATTCTCGTTCTTCCGCTCGTGCTCCTCCTCCCCAGGCCCGAGCCGCCGAGGGACAACCCGCGCCGCATTCTTCCGAAAAGACTCCCGCACACCGATCACCGTGCGCTCCTTCCCGGTCCCTACCCGGAGGGACCTTCGGTGACGCGCGCGTGTCTCGAGTGCCACGAGGAGGCGGGGTGGGAGGTGATGCGCACCGCCCACTGGAGATGGGAAGGAGAGCCAGTTCGGCTTCCGGGACGCGCCGATCCGGTCCGCATCGGAAAGAAGACCGCGATCAACAACTTCTGCATCGGCGTTCAGTCGAACTGGCCGAGCTGCACTTCGTGCCATGCCGGCTATGGATGGGAGGACGAGACGTTCGATTTCACGAACGTCGAGAACGTCGATTGCCTCGTTTGCCACGATCGTTCGGGCGTTTACGTCAAGGGGGAGAGCGGGCATCCGGCTCCCGGCGTGGATCTCGTCGAGGCGGCGGGAAGCGTCGGCTCGCCGACGCGCGAGAACTGCGGCGGTTGCCATTTCCGCGGAGGCGGAGGCGACGCGGTCAAGCATGGGGACTTGGACAAGTCGCTCCGCAACCCGCGGGAGCGGATCGACGTGCACATGGGCCGACATGAGATGGTGTGCGTCGATTGCCACCAGACGAAGAACCACGTGATCGCCGGCCGATCGATCTCCGTCAGCGCGGACAAGGCCAATCGGCTCCTCTGCATCGATTGCCATGCGATCGAGCCGCACCGCGACGAGCGCCTCAACGCCCACACCGCCGCGGTTGCTTGCCAGACCTGCCACATCCCGTTCGTCGCCATCCGCGAGGCGACCAAGGTTCACTGGGATTGGTCCGCCGCGGGGCTCGACCTCGAAGACGACCCCCGCACCTATCTGAAGAAGAAGGGCCGCTTCGTCTACGAACAACTATTGATTCCTGAATATGTTTGGTTCAATGGAACCGCAGACCATTATCTCATGGGGGATCGAATCGACACCGCCGGGGTCACGCCCCTGAACGCGCCTCGGGGAAGCCCGAGGGACCCCTACTCCGCGATCTGGCCGTTCAAAGTCCACACGGGAAGACAGATCTACGACCGCGAGCATCTCCATCTTCTCGTTCCGAAGACCGCGGGCGAGGACGGGTACTGGGAGATATTCGACTGGGATCGGGCGGCGCGCCTCGGATCCGAGAAGACGGGCCTCGCCTACAGCGGGAGCTACGGATTCGCGCGCACCGACATGTACTGGCCCCTCACCCACATGGTCGCCCCGAAGGAGAACTCCCTTCAGTGCGGCGACTGTCATGCGCCGGGCGGAAGACTCGATTGGGCGGCGCTCGGCTATCCGGGCGATCCGATCCACTGGGGAGGAAGGACGGGGCTCCGCGCGGCCGGTCCCCCGTGGGAAGAGGAGAGCCGATGAACCGTTCTCTCCGATTCGCGCTCTTCCTCGTTCTCCTCGCTGGGTCCGGTTCACGGGACGCGGCGGGAGCGACCGCGGCGGCATCCACGATGCACCCCCTCTTTCCCCTCCTCGATGAGACGGGAACGAACGTCCTCGCGAGCGGCGGGCCGGTCTCGGCGATGCGCACTTGCGGCGCCTGCCACGACACCGAGTTCATCGAGAGGGAGAGCGCGCACGCGGGCGCGGGTTGGGACGCGCCGCGCGAAGTGAAGCGCGAGCGGAGCGGGCGCCCGTGGGAGGGAAACGCAGGGATGCTCGGCGGATGGAACCCGATCACCTATCGAACGATCTCCCCCCCGGATGACGGCGCGATCGATCTCTCCCTTCCCGATTGGATTCGCTTCTTCGGAAGGAGACACGTGGGGGGCGGGCCCGCCCGCCGCGCGGCCGACGGGGCTCTTCTCTCGGAGAAGAAGTCCGCGGGGCCGGACGATCTCGAGGCCTCTTGGTTCGATCCGGAGACGAAACAGCGAGAACCGTGGGATTGGGAACGGTCCGGCGCCGTCGAGATGAATTGCTTCCTCTGCCACCTTCCCGATCCGGACAACGAGGCGAGGATCGCCGCTCTCGAGAGCGGCGCGTTCCGCTGGGCGACCACCTTCACTCTCGCCCGCACCGGCGTGGGAGGGCGGAGCGGAGCGATCTGGAGGTGGAATCGGGACGCTTTCGATGAAGAGGGACGCGTGAGGAGCGATCGAATCCGGGTGCAGGATCCCGCGAACGAGGCCTGCGGCCGCTGCCACGGTCTCGTTCACGGCGATCCGGACATGCCGGTTCTCCTCAAGAGCTGCGTCCCGGACTACTGGACCACGCTCACCACGGGACAAATCCTTTCACCCCAAAGGATCTCGGAGTCGGGCATCAATTTGAAAGACAAGACGGCCCTTTTCCGTTCGTGGGACGTGCACGCGGAGCGAAGACTCTCCTGCGTCGATTGCCATCACTCGGTGAACAGCCCGGTCCACGGGCGCGTCTCCGAATCCGCCGGCCTCGAGCACCTCCGCTTCGACCCGCGCAAGATGTCGATGGGCGAATACTTGAAGCGTCCGAGCCACCGGCTGGCCCGCGCGGGAGGCGCTTCCGCGGAAGGCGCCGAAGAAGGAGGCGGGTCCTCGCAGGAATGCGAGAGCTGCCACCTCGCGGAGAAGACGCACGAGTGGCTCCCCCATTGGAGGCGCCACATCACAGTCCTCTCGTGCAACGCGTGCCACACGCCCCGGCTCTACGCGCCGGCCCGGCAGACGATCGACTGGACGGTTCTCACCCCGGAGCGGAAGCCCCGGGTCGCCTGCCGGGGAGACGAATCGACAGGGGCCGACCCTCTCGCACTCGTGGAGAGTCATGAGCCGATCCTTCTCCCGCGCGCGGGCGGGAAGAGCGCTGGAACGCTTCATCCGCACAACCTCATCTCTTCCTGGTTCTGGGTCGAAGGCGAGCCGGAACGCCCCGTCACCGAAGCGCGCCTCGCGGAGGCCTTCTTCGACGGGAACGATTACCGGAAAGAGATCCTCGCGGCGCTCGACGCGAACCGGGACGGGATTGTCGAAGAAAACGAGCTCGTTCTCGACACGCCCGAGAAGACCGCCGCGATTCGCGATCGGCTTCTCGCGGTCGGTTCAGCCGATCCGCGGATCGAGGCGGAGGTCCGGCCCTACTCGATTCCGCACAACGTGACGACCGGCGAGTGGGCGACGAGGGATTGCCGCACTTGTCACGGACCCGATTCTCGTCTCTCGCGCGCCTTTCCGCTCGCGGAGGAGGCGCCGGGAGGCGTCTTGCCCGCATTCATCGCCCGAGCTTCGGCCGTTCCCGCCGGGGAGATCGTCCGCGAAGCGAACGGCGAAATCCTGTTCGTCCCGAGCACGCGCGCGATGGGACTGCATGTCCTTGGACACGACTCCTCGCGAACGGCGAACCGGATCGGGCTCATCGGCGTCGGTGCCGTTCTTCTCGGGATCGCCGCGCACGGCGGCCTCCGAATCCGCTCCGCGCGCCGGCGCAGGGCGCTCCGCGGAGAGCGCTCCGCTTCGCCAACCACGCGCATCGTCATGTACGGCCCCTACGAGCGTCTTTGGCATTGGCTTCAAGCGCTCGCGATTCTCGCTCTTCTCGCGACCGGAATCGCCGTTCATCTCCCCGGACGCGTTCCTTTCATCGACTTCGCTCTCGCGGTGCGCGCGCATAGCATTCTCGGCTTCCTCGTCGTGATCAACGCGGCCCTTGCCGCCTTCTATCACGTGGCGGGCGGGGAGATCCGCCAGTACCTCCCCGAGCGGGGAAACTTCTTCTCTCAAGCGATCGAGCAGACGCGTTACTACCTCGGCGGCGTGTTCCGGGGAGAGCCCCACCCGTTCACGAAGCGCCCCGGCCGCAAGCTGAACCCGCTGCAACAGATTACGTACCTCGCGATCCTGAACGTCCTTCTTCCCCTTCAGACGATCACGGGCGTTCTCGTTTGGGGCGCGGATCGCTGGCCGAGCGTCGACGCGGCCCTCGGCGGTCTCCCTCTCCTCGCCGCCGTTCACGCCGCCGGCGCCTGGCTTTTCGCGGCGTTCCTCGCCATGCACGTCTATCTCGCCACGACCGGCCCCACGCCCGGCGCCCACATCCGCGCGATGATCGCCGGCTGGGAAGAAGCGCCGGAAGAAGGCGGCCACAAGGAGGAATCCCGTTGAGCGCACGAGCCAATTCGCGCGAATACTTGAACCCTTATCTTGCGGGAGCTCTTCTCGGCGTTGTCCTGTTCCTCGCCTTCTTCACAACGGGGAACGGGCTCGGCGCCTCGGGAGGGATCGCGCGGATCCTCGTTTCCGTCGAGGACCGTCTCGTCCCGGAGCACGTGGACCGCACTCCCCACCTCCTCGCGATGGCGGGCGGGGACACGAACCCGCTCGACAACTGGATCGTTTTCGTCACGATCGGCGCGCTTCTCGGTGGTTTCGCTTCCGGGCTCCTGCACGGAAGGATCCGCACGGAGACGCAGAAGGGACCGCGCATCTCCTCAGGATCGCGATGGTTCTTCGCGTTTCTCGGCGGTCTCGTGATGGGATACGGAGCGCGTCTCGCCCGAGGCTGCACGTCCGGGCAGGCCTTGTCGGGAGGCGCGGTTCTCTCGGTCGGAAGCTGGGCCTTCATGTTCGCGGTCTTCGGCGGCGGCTACGCGCTCGCGTGGTTCGTCCGAAGGCTCTGGACCTGACGGATCCGCCCAAGAGGAGAACGCACAATGGCGCCTTTCGCGTTGATCGACATTCTCGGGAAACCGGCAACCTATAGTATTTATCTCTTGATCGGTTTCGCCTTCGGCGCGGTGCTCGAGATGGCGGGCTTCGCCGACTCTCGAAGGCTCGCCGCCCAGTTCTATCTCCGGAACATGACGGTCCTAAAGGTGATGTTCGGTGCCATCGTGACGGCGATGGTGCTTCTCTTTCTCGCCTCCGGTCTCGGCCTGCTCGACATGGGCCGCGTTTGGGTGAACCCGACCTACCTCGTCCCCGGAATCGTCGGCGGGCTTCTGATGGGAGTCGGCTTCATCTTGGGAGGCTTCTGCCCGGGCACCTCGATCGTCGCCCTCGCGAACCTCAAGATCGACGGCCTCTTCTTCTTTCTCGGTGTGAGCGCCGGCGTGGTCCTCTTCGGAGAGACCGTCGGGCTCTACGAGGGGTTCTACCACTCGACGCCGATGGGCCGCTTCACGCTCTCCGAGTGGCTCGGAATCCCCGAAGGATGGGTGGTCCTTCTCGTTGTGCTCATGGCCCTTTTCATGTTCTGGGGAGCGGAGAAGCTCGAGGGGATCTACGGAGAGCGCGGGGAGCCCGCTCGCGCGTCCGGACGCCGATTCCCTCCGAGGCTCGCGGGGGCCGCCGCGCTCGTCGTGCTCGCTCTCGTCGTGCTCGGCATCGGGCAGCCGACGAGCGCGGAGCAGTGGGAGCGCATCGCCCCCCGCAAGCAGCCTCTTCTCGACGAGCGCCGCGTCCAGATCCATCCCGCGGAGCTCGTCGATCTCGCCCGCAACGATCAGGTCCGATTGCTCCTGTTGGACCTTCGAGATGAAAGCGATTTCAACGTCTTTCATCTGGTCGATTCGCGGCGCGTGACGCTCGAGGAAGTCCGCGACGGGCTTCCCGCGCTCGGTCTCCTCTCCGCTCCTGCGAACACGGTGACCGTGCTGATCTCGAACGGGGAAGAGCGGGCGACCGACGCGTGGAAGCTCCTCGCGACGAGCGGCGTTCTGAACGTCTACATTCTCGAAGGGGGGATCAACAACTGGCTGGACGTCTACGGACATCCGGAGCATGATGCGATCTGTCCCGAGGGGGAAGCGAGCGGCGGGACGGCAAGAATCGAGGCGTTCGCCCACCGCTTCGAGCACGCGCTCGGCTCGGCGCAACCGAGCGCGGATCCGGACGCGCTCGCGGAACGCGCGATCGAGTTCACGCCCAAGGTCGAGCTGCAGATCCGCAAGAAGCTCGGCGGCGGGTGCGGATAGAAGAGAACGGAGAGAAGCGACCGGGTTCGCTGCCGCCGAGGCGCCCGAGCGAGCGAAGGAGTTCGGCGGGAAGATCAAACGAACCATCGGAGGGCCGGCGCGTTGGCTGGGGTCTCACGGTGGGAACGCGGAGGAACATGGAATGGCGAAGTCGAGGATCGTTCGGATCGCAGCGGCGGCCGTGCTCGTGCTCGGGCCAGGAACTGCGGAGGCCACGAACGGGTACTTTAGCCACGGGGTCGGCATGAAGGCGAAGGGGATGGGAGGCGCGGCGATCGCGGCCCCGCAGGACGCGCTCTCGGCGGGAAGCAATCCGGCCGCTCTTGGCTTCGTCGGCGACCGAGCGGACATCGGTTTCGAGTTGTTTCGGCCCGAGCGCCGAAGCGAGATCACGGGGAACATGAATCCCCCGCTCAATGCAGTCTACGACGCGAACGGGAAGCGGAACTTCGTCTCGCCCGAACTCGGCTTCAGCAAGAATCTCGGGGGACGTTTCGCGGCGGGAATCGCGCTTTACGGGCGGGGTGGAATGAACACCTCCTACACGACGCCGATCGGGCTTTTCGGAACCGACGACGCCGGCGTCGACCTCGCGCAGCTCCTCGTCGTTCCCGCGATCTCCGTCCGGATGGGGGAATGGAGCGCCGTCGGGATCGGGATAAACTTTCTCTATCAACGTTTTCAGGCGACCGGGCTCGAGAACTTCACGGTCACGGAGCCGCGACCTTACAGTTTGCACCCCGACAAGATCACGAACAACGACTACGCCTCCTCGACGGGATTCGGGGTCGCGGTCGGCTGGATGGGAAGGCTCCTTCCGCGCCTGGCGATCGGCGCCGCCTACCAATCGAAGATCTCCGCATCTGAGTTCGATGAGTACGCAGGCCTCTTCGCGGGGAAGGGGGACTTCGACATCCCCTCGTCCTTCGGAGCAGGGATCGGCATCGACCTAACCGACAGGATTCTTCTCGCGTTCGACGCGACGCGCATCCTCTACACGGATGTCCCCGCAGTCTCGAACCCGCTCCTTCCGAATCTCGGAACGGCGCCCCTCGGCGACGAGAACGGCGCGGGGTTCGGATGGGAGGACATGACCGTCTTCAAGGTCGGGCTCTCCGCGGCAGCGACGCGCGCGCTCACGCTCCGGTGCGGGTACAACTACGGCGGCCAACCGATCCCCGCTTCGGAAACGCTGTTCAACATGCTCGCGCCCGGAGTCGTCGAGCACCACGCGACATTCGGAGCGACCTGGAGCTCCCCTTGCGGCGGGGAACTCACCTTCGCCTACATGCACGCGTTCGAGAAGACCGTCGCGGGCGAGGGATCGATTCCGCCCGGAACGCCGGAACAGGGAGGGATGGGAGGCGGCGAGGCGAACCTCACGATGCTCGAGAATTCGTTCGGCCTCGCCTACGGTCGGAGTTTCTAGCCCGGGCGCCAAACCTGGTAGAATCGGACGTTGATGAGTCGTTCGCCCTTCACAGCCGAAGACCTGAAGCAGCTCGCCGAAGCCGGGATCGATCCGAACGAGGCGCTGCGGCAGGTCGGTCTCCTCGCGAATCCGCCCGCGTACGCGAGGCTCGTTCGCCCGTGCACGCCGGGCGACGGGATCCGCGTTCTCTCCCGCGGCGAGATCGAGGAGTCGCTCGCCGCCTACGAGCGCGCGCGCGCTGCGAACCGGCTCTCCAAGTTTGTCCCCGCGAGCGGCGCCGCGACGCGCATGTTCCAATCGCTTCTCTGGTTCCTGAAGGAGACGCGCGACTTCACGCGCGAGGAAATCGAGGACGTAGCCGCGAAGGGGACGCCCCAGTTCGAGGAGCTTGGACGCTTTCTCGAGGGAGCACGATCGCCGGAGGGCTTCGCGTTTCGCGAGGCGCTCCGGGTTGCGCTCGCGGGAAAGGGTCTTGTTCTCGAGGAGCTCGCGGCGGCGCGCCGGTACCGTCCGATCCTCGAGACGCTCCTTGTCGAGATGGACTACGGCCGGCTCCCGAAAGGCCTCATCCCCTTCCATGCGCACGAGGACGGAATCCGAACCGCCTTCGAAGAACACTTGGTCGAAACGGCGCTCGACGCGCGAAACGCGGACGGAACCTGTCGCCTGCATTTCACGGTTTCTCCGGAGCACGAGCCGGTCTTCCGAGCGCTCCTCGCGGAAGCCGGGCCGCGCTTGGGAGAGAAGCTCGGTGTCCGTTACGACGTCGGCTTCTCCGGGCAGAAGCCTTCCACGGACACGCTCGCTCTCGACGATCGGGGCGAGCCTTTCCGCGAGGCGGACGGACGGCTGCTTCTCCGTCCCGGCGGACACGGCGCGCTTCTCGAAAACCTGAACGACATCCAAGGGGACATCGTCCTCATTAAGAACATCGACAACGTGGCGGCGCGCCGGCTCGGAACGGATCCGATCGAGTGGAAGAAAGTCCTTGCGGGATACCTGGTCCGCCTTCAGGAGCTCGTCTTCCGCCTGCTCGCGCGGCTCGAAGAAGGGGACGCGATTGTCGAGGAGGCCTCTCTCTTCGCGCGCGACGTCCTCGCGATCGCTCCGCACGGCGAGGAGAAGCGGAACCTATCCCGGGAAGAGCGGCGCGCGTTCCTCATTCGAAAGCTCGCGCGCCCCATCCGCGTTTGCGGGATGGTCCCGAACGCGGGACATGTGGGAGGAGGGCCCTTCTGGGTACTCGGCCGCGACGGAACCGTCTCTCTTCAAGTCGTCGAGAGCGCCGAGATCGATCCGCGCTCGGAGACGCAGCAGGCGATCCTTGCGGCGTCGACTCACTTCAGCCCGGTGGAACTCGTCTGCGGCGTGCGGGGCCCTCGCGGCGATCCTTATGATCTCAATCGATTCGCCGATCCCGAGGCCGTGTTCATCAGCTCGAAGTCGCGAGGCGGGAGGAAGCTCAGGGCTCTCGAGCGCCCCGGCCTTTGGAACGGAGGCATGGCCGACTGGATCACGGTCTTCGTCGAGTCGCCGGCGGAGACCTTCACACCCGTGAAGCGCGTCACGGATCTTCTTTCTCTGGCACACAAAGTCGGGTGATGTTGCCCGCCTGGGCATCATGATCCGCGCGCAAGAAGAAGACCACGCTCCCTCGACCGCGGGAGATCCGTCCCACGGGACCGCTCGGTCCAACCTCAATCCGGAAGAAACGCTTCAAGTATCTTCTCGGTCGGGACCCGGGGCAAGAGGCTGCCGGTTCAAACACCCCTCGCGCGCCGGGCCACGGCAGGCAGCCGGATCGGCGGGCCCCGATGCGCTCGGGAACCCGCCGGTTCACCCCCTTGCCTGGACGCCCGCGCCGGGAGCGTCATTCTGATGGATTCGGCTATCCGGCCGCCTCGCGCGCTTCCCTCGGGGCGTATTTCCAGCTCGCCTTCACGTGCTCCCTGTACATCCTCTGGATGTTGGAGAGCGTGATCAGCTTCGGACACGACGCCTCGCACTCTGCGACGTTCGAGCAATTGCCGAAGCCCTCGCGATCCATCGCGGCCACCATGTTGAGGGCGCGCGCGACACGTTCAACCTGTCCCTGCGGCAAGAGGGCGTACTGCGAGATCTTGGCGCCGACGAAGAGCATCGCCGATGCGTTCGGGCAGGAGGCGACGCACGCGCCGCAGCCGATGCACGCCGCCGCGTCCATCGCCAGATCCGCGTCTTCCTTGCGGATCGGGATCGCGTTGGCGTCGGGGATTCCTCCCGTGTTCACCGAGACGTAACCTCCGGCCTCGATGATCCGGTCGAATGCGGAGCGGTCGACCATGAGGTCCTTGATCACCGGGAACCCCTTGGCCCGCCAAGGCTCGATCACGATCGTGTCCCCATCCTTGAAGTTTCGCATGTGAAGCTGGCAGACGGTCGTGCCGCGCACCGGGCCGTGCGCCTGCCCGTTGATCATGAGCCCGCAACAGCCGCAAATTCCCTCCCGGCAGTCGTGCTCGAAGACGACCGGCTCCTCCCCTTTCAGGACGAGTACCCGGTTCAGATCGTCGAGCATCTCGAGAAAGGACTGGTCCGGGGAGACGTCGTCCAGCACATAAGCCACCAGGCGTCCCTTCTCCTTGGGTCCGCTTTGGCGCCAGACCTTCAGCGTCAGCTTCATGTTCCCCGCGCTCATCACTTGTAACTCCTTACCGAAGGCGTGACGAACTCGAACTTGAGCTCTTCCTTGTGCAGGGTCGGCGCCTTCCCGACACCGTTCCATTCCCAAGCGGAAACGTAGGAGAAGTTCTCGTCGTCCCGGATGGCCTCGCCGTCGGGCGTCTGGCTCTCCTCGCGCAAATGACAACCGCACGACTCCGTGCGGCTCGCCGCGTCTTCGACCATGAGGTCCGCCAGCTCGAGGAACTCCGCGACGCGGAGCGCGCTCTCGAGAACCGGGTTGAGATCCCCGTTCCGCCCGACGACCTTCGCGTTCTCCCAGAACTCTGCGCGGATCTCCGAGATGCGCTTCTTCGCGATGTTGAGCCCCTCGGCGTTCCGCGACATCCCGCAGTAGTCCCACAGGACCTGCCCGAGATCCCTGTGGATCTCCTCGACGGTTTTGTTTCCCTTGAGTGCGAGGAGACGATCGATGTGCGCTTTCGTCTCCGCGATCACCGCCCGGCACGCGTCGTGATCCGGCTTCACCTTCGGAAGCTTGGTCCCTGCGAGGTATCCGGCGATTGTGTACGGGATGACGAAGTAGCCGTCCGCGAGCCCCTGCATGAGCGCGCTCGCCCCGAGCCGGTTCGCGCCGTGATCGCTGTAGTTCGCCTCGCCGATCACGAAGAGCCCCGGGACGTTGCTCATCAAGTTGTAGTCGACCCAGAGGCCGCCCATCGTGTAGTGCGGGGCCGGGTAGATCCGCATCGGCAACTCGTACGGGTCCTCGTCGGTGATCATCTTGTACATGTCGAAGAGGTTGCCGTACTTGGCCTCGATCACCGCTCGCCCGTCCCTGCGGATGGCGTCCGCGAAATCGAGATAGACCGCTTGTCCGGTCGGGCCGACCCCGTGCCCGTCGTCGCAGACGCGCTTCGCCGCGCGCGAGGAGACGTCGCGCGGCGCGAGGTTCCCAAAGCTCGGGTAGATTCGTTCGAGGTAATAGTCCCGCTCCTCCTCGGTGATCTCCCGCGGATGGCGCTTGTCCCCCTTCGCCTTCGTCACCCAGACGCGCCCGTCGTTGCGAAGGCTCTCGCTCATCAGCGTGAGCTTCGACTGCCGGTCGCCGTGTCGGGGGATGCAGGTCGGGTGAATCTGTCCCCAGCTCGCGTTCCCAAATAGCGCGCCCCTCTTGTGCGCGCGCCAAACCGAGGTGCAGCTGCTCGCCATCGCCATCGTCGAGAGGTAGTACGCGCGCGCGTAGCCGCCCGTGGCGAGGACGACCGCGTCAGCGGTGTGCGCCTCGATCGCGCCGGTGAGGAGGTTTCTCGTCACGATTCCGCGCGCGACCCCGTCGATCACGACCAGATCCAGCATTTCGTGCCGGGTGTGGAGCTTTACCTTTCCCGTGTGGACCTGCCGCATGAGCGCGCTGTACGCCCCGAGAAGAAGCTGTTGGCCCGTCTGCCCGCGCGCGTAGAAGGTGCGCGAGACCTGCGCGCCGCCGAACGAGCGGTTGGCGAGAAGCCCGCCGTAGTCCCGAGCGAACGGCACTCCTTGCGCGACGCACTGGTCGATGATGTCCACGCTCACTTCCGCGAGCCGATGGACGTTCGCTTCGCGGGCGCGATAGTCGCCCCCCTTGATCGTGTCGTAGAAGAGAAGCCATACGCTATCGCCGTCGTTCTGATAGTTCTTGGCGGCGTTGATGCCTCCCTGCGCGGCGATGCTGTGCGCGCGGCGAGGGCTGTCGTGGTACGTGAAAACATGCACGTTGTAACCGAGCTCGCCGAAGCTCGCCGCCGCCGATGCTCCCGCCAGACCCGTGCCGACCACGATGATGTCGAACTTGCGCCTGTTCGCCGGATTGACCCTCTTCAGCTCGAAGCGGTGCCTCTGCCACTTCGTCTCGAGCGGTCCGCCGGGCACTTTGGAATCGAGCTTCATCCTATGCTCCCTTGATCAAGACGTAGATCGGTATCGACGCGAAACCGACGCCGACGACAACGGCGGCGGCGGCGGACAACCACTCGAGAAACGGCGTGTAGACCGGATGGTTCACGCCGAGCGAGCGGAACGCGCTCTGAAAACCGTGGCTGATATGCACGGCCAGAACCGCGACCCCGAAGATGTACCAGAGGGCGTAGAGCGTGCTCGAGAAGACCTCGAAGTTCAGCCCGTGATAGTCGGCGTGGCCGTTCAGCTCGGGCACCTCCGAGAACACGAAGCGTCGAACATGAATCCCTAAATAGATAAGAACGATCGCTCCGGTCCAAATCATGTTCTTGGACGCCCAGGTGCCAAAGCCTCCCAGTTTCGTTCCGTACACGGCGTACCGGTCGCGGGAAGAGCGGTTGTCGAAATAGAGAACGATCCCAAGAAGGATGTGCAAGCCGAACAAGGCGAAAAGCCCCACCTCGAGGAGAGGCAAGATCGGTATCTTCTCTAAAGAGGCGGAGAGCCCGTTGTATGCCTCCTTTCCGAGGAAGAAGACGAGGTTCGCCGTCAGGTGGAACGCGATGAAGAGACAGAGAAGAACTCCGGTGACGCCCATCCAGAACTTCTTCCCGATCGACGATAGGAACACCCTTCGGAACCAACTCATAGGCCTCTCCGTTTCCAGATCGTCCAAGAACCTCCGTCGGGACGCGCGGTCCCAGGCGCATGCTCCGCAAAGCGCGCGCGCGGAAGGATCCTCGCCTCACACGTCCGCAAGGTCCATTGATACGCTTCCCGAGGCGTCCCTGTCAAGAGACTCCGAGAACCGGACTCTTCGTCCCTCTCCGAACCGAACGAAAAGGGCGCCATCGCAAAGCGCGCGGACGCGGCGCCTTCGCGGCTCCAGCGAAACTCGGGAAACGATCGCCTGAAACCGCGAAGAACGGCGCGCCTGTCCCCTCGGCGGCTCGGTACGGGTGCGACGAGAGAAACGCCGCCTGAGGCAAAGACAAGTCGACGGTCGTCCGCCTCGGCGACCGCTTCCCCCTGGCGAAACACGCGCTTGTGCCGATAAGCGGCGGAGAAACCGGACGGCGCGGAGGCGGAAGCCTGGGGTGCGTTGCGCCGTCTCGAATCGGGGCGGATCGATCCCGAGAATGCGCGGGACAAACACCATCATGGTTCAACCTTCTTCGA
This sequence comes from Candidatus Eisenbacteria bacterium, assembly GCA_016867715.1. Taxonomy (NCBI): domain Bacteria; phylum Candidatus Eiseniibacteriota; species Candidatus Eiseniibacteriota bacterium. The sequence continues at coordinate 32,383 of VGIW01000014.1, forward strand.
TCGGCCGCGGGGACGACGCCGATTCCCGACGAACCGCCGGGATCGGAAGTCCGCCGGAACGGACCGAATCGACGGCGCCAAGCGATCCGCGGTTCGGAATCCCCCGCCGCGAACCCGGCTTCGAATCGACCGCGGGAAAGATGCGCCTCCTCGCCGTGATCCTCCGCGTCCTCTTCGTCGCCGCTCCGTTCCTCGTGCTCCTTCTCCTCGCGGCGAGCTTCGCGAGGGCCGAAGCGTCGAGCCCGATCGATCTCACCATGCTCAGCCTCGAGGATCTCATGGCGATCGAGGTGACCTCCGTGTCCAAGAAGACGGAGCATCTCTCGGACGCGGCGGCCGCGGTCTACGTTCTCACCGGCGAGGAGATCCGCCGCACGGGCGCGACGACGATCGCCGACGCGCTCCGCTTCGTCCCCGGCCTTCAGGTGGCGCGCGTCAGTTCGTCCTGGTGGGCGATCACTTCCCGCGGCTTCGCCGGCAACTTCTCGAACAAGCTCCTCGTCCTCATCGACGGGAGAAGCGTCTACACGCCCTTCTATGCGGGGGTCTATTGGGACGCGCAGGACGTTCTGCTCGAGGACGTCGAGCGGATCGAGGTGATCCGCGGCCCGGGCGCCGCGCTCTGGGGAGCGAACGCCATGAACGGCGTCATCAACATCATCACGAAAGAAGCGGCGAAAACCCAAGGGTACTTCTCGAAGACCGCGGCCGGATCGCAGGAGAAGCGGCTCGTCGAACAGCGCTATGGCGCGTCGATCGGGGAGAACGCCCGGCTTCGGATCTACGCGAAATACGCCGACAGGGACGGCTTCCCACCTGCGGCGGGATCCGACGCGAACGACGGTTGGTCCTCGATCCAGGGAGGATTCCGGCTCGACGGGGAGGCCGGTCGCTCCAGGCATTTCACTGTTCAAGGAGATGCGGGGGAGGGCGAGGTGGAGGGGGCGTACAGCTTCCCGATCGTGCAGGAGCCCTACTACGCGGAGATCGAGGACACGACGCGCTTCCGCGGCGGGAACGTCCTCCTCCGATGGACCGAGACGCTCTCCGATCTCTCGGAACTCTCCGTTCAGGCCTACTTCGATCGATCCGATCGGGACAACATTCGCTTCAGCGAGGAGCACAACACGATCGATCTGGATCTCCATCACCGATGGCGGCCGATCGAACGGGCGGAGATCGTTTGGGGCGCGGGGTATCGAACGATCTCCGACCGGGTGGACAGCGTGCAAGGCGGTTACACGGTTCCGGCGGAACGTACGGTCGGGATCGCGAGCGGGTTCGTCCAGACCGACCTCGCCCTGCGCGCCGATGAGCTCTACCTCACGCTCGGATCCAAGTTCGAGAGAAACGAGTATACCGGACTGGAGATCCAGCCGAACGCGAGACTTCGTTGGCTCCCGTCCGAGAACCACACGCTGTGGGGGGCCGTCTCGCGCGCGGCGAGGACCCCCTCGCGCGTGGAGCGGGACGCGGTCATCGAGTGGGAAACGATCCCACCGTATTCGTCGGACAACCGGAGCCCGTACCCGGCGATCGCGACGCTCTATGGGACGGACGACTTCCGGAGCGAGAAGCTCACGGCGTACGAGGTCGGATACCGCTTTCATCCCGGCGATCGCATGATGATTGATCTCACGACATTTTATAACCGGTACACCTGTCTCCGCACGGGCGAGATCGGAGCCGTTCGGTTCCAGGGGAGTCCTGTATCGTGGATCGTTCTCCCGGTCTACGGAACGAACCTCGGCGAAGGGCAGACGTACGGCGCGGAAGCGGCCATCGACTGGCGCGCCGCGAACCGACTCTGGTTCCGAACGGGATACGGCTACCTCCGCCTCGACGTCTGGACTGACGAGTCCGGCGAGGTGATCGAGGTCGAAGCGGCCGAAGGGGCGAGCCCCGAGCATCAAGCCTTCACACAGGCGTTCGTCGACCTGCCGGGCCCTGTCCAGGCGGATATCGGGGCGCGGTACGTCGACCGGCTCGACCGGTTCGACCTGGGCAGTCACCTCACGCTCGACGCCCGAATCGGATGGCAACCCGACGCGCACGTCGAGCTCTTTTTGGTCGGCACCAATCTTGTCGGGCCGAAGCAGGTCGAGTTCGTGCCCGAGCTCCGGAACGGGCGGTTCGCGGTCGAGCGGGCGGTCTACGGCGGAGCGAGCATCAGGTACTGAGATGACGATGAAGCGGCCGATCGCGATCCTTCTCGTCCTCCTCGGGGCGGCGACGCTCGTCCACGGCATGGGCGCGGCGGACGAGTCGCTTTCCGAGTACGAGATCAAGGCCGCCTTCCTTTACAACTTCGCGAAATTCGCCGACTGGCCCGAGTCCGCGTTTTCCAAACCCGCCGCACCGCTCGTGATCGGGATCCTCGGGAAGGATCCGTTCGGCCCGATCCTCGACCAAGTCGTCGAGAAGAAGCCGATCGACGGCCGACCGGTCTTCGTCAAGCGCCTGAAGAACGCGCGGGAAGCGAAGGGGGTGCATATCCTCTTCGTTCCTCGGACGGACAATGCGGAGCTCGGGCGCGCCTTCAAGGAGATCGATCCGCTCGCGATCCTCATCGTCGGGGAGAACGAGAAGTTCGCCGAGCGGTATGGCACGATCGGGTTCTTCATCGAGGAGAACCGCGTGCGGTTCGAGATCAACGTCGCTTCCGCCGAGCGCGCGGGGATCAAGCTGAACGCGAAGCTCCTCCAGCTCGCCCGGATCGTGGGGAACGGGAAGGGAGACGGGAAATGAAGCCGTTCCGCGACCTCTCGATCAGCCGGAAGCTCACCTTGATCATCCTCGGGACGAGCGGGGTCGTGCTCTTCCTCTGCATGGTCGCGGTGACGGCGCTCGAACGGTCCGAGTTCTATCGCGAGATGACCGATTGGCACACCGTGCTCGCCGACGCGGGCGCCGCGAACAGCATCGCCGCCCTTTCGTTCGACGACCCGGGCGCCGCCGAAGAAGCCCTCGCGGCGCTCGCCGCGAACCCGCACGTCGTCGCCGGCTGCATCTACACGGCGAATGGAACCGTCTTCGCCCGCTACCTCAAGACGGGCCAGAGCCCGGATCTCTTCCCGACGACGGAACCGAGAGAGGGACATTTCTTCCGCGACGCGGCGATTCATGTCTATCGGCCGATCGTCCTCAGCGGAGAACAGATCGGCACGATCTATCTCCGCGGGGACATGAGCGAGCTTCGGGCGATCCTCGGGCGCTATGCGTTCGTCATCGGCGTCCTCGTGGCCGCCTCCCTCTTTCTCGCTCTCCTCCTTTCCGTTTGGCTGCAAGGTCTCATCTCGAGACCGATCGTGCGGCTCTCCGAGATCGCCCGGTCGGTCTCCGCCCTGAAGGACTACTCGGTCCGCGCTCCGAAGGGGAACGCCGACGAGATCGGCACGCTCATCGACGGGTTCAATGAGATGCTCGCCGAGATCCAGAAACGCGACCTCGAGCTCGGCAAGCGCGGGGATCTTCTCGAGACCCAGGTGATGGCGCGGACCGAGGAGCTGATCCGCGCGAACAGGGAATTGAAGGCCGCCATCGAGAAGGCGGAGGCGGCGGCCCGGGCGAAGAGCGAGTTCCTCGCCAACATGAGCCACGAGATCCGCACGCCGATGAACGGCGTTCTCGGGATGATCGGCCTTCTCCTCGACACCGAGCTCACGCCGGAACAGCGCGATCATGCCGAGACGGTGCGTCTGTCGGCGGAGGCGCTTCTTACGATCATCAACGATATTCTCGACTTCTCGAAGATCGAGGCGGGAAAGATGGATCTCGAGATCCTCGACTTCGACCTTCGAGTGATTCTCGACGAGCTGATGGACATGATGGCGCTCAAGGCGCACAGCAAGGGACTCGAGATCACGAGCCTCATCGAGCGGGACGTCCCGGTCCGGTTGAGGGGCGACCCCGGACGGATCCGCCAGGTGCTCATCAACCTGACCGGGAACGCCGTGAAGTTCACCAACCGCGGCGAGGTCTCCATTCGGGTCGAGAAGGCGGAGGAACGCAACTCCCTCATCTCTCTCCGGTTCCTGGTGAAGGACACCGGCATCGGGATTCCGCCCGACCGGCTGGAGCACATCTTCAGCTCGTTCTCGCAGGTGGACGCCTCGACCACGCGCAAGTACGGGGGAACCGGTCTCGGCCTCGCCATTTCCAAGCAGCTCGCGGAGCTGATGGGCGGGACGGTCGGCGTCGAGAGCACGGTCGGCGAGGGATCGACCTTCTGGTTCACCGCGGCGCTCGAGAAGTCGAACATGAAGGAGATCCAAGAGAAACCGCTCCCGGAGGATATCCGCGGGAAACGCATCTTGGTCGTCGACGACACCGAAACGAACCGAATCGTGCTTCGCGAGCAGCTCTTCTCTTGGGGATGCGGCGTTCTCGAGGCGCCTTCGGGACCCGAAGCGCTCGAGCAGCTCGCCGAGGCGATCCGGTCGAAAGACCCGGTGTCGATCGCCATCGTGGACATGGCGATGCCGGGGATGGACGGCGAGGAGCTCGGCAGGCGGATCAAGACCGACCCGATCCTGAAGGATACCACCCTCATCATGCTGACCTCGGTCGGGCGTCAGGGGACCGCGGCGCGCGTCCGAGAGATCGGTTTCGCCGCCTACCTCACGAAACCGGTCAAACGTTCACATCTCTACAATTGTCTTGCGTCCGTCGCCGGCTTCCAGACGACCGCCGGCCGCTCGGAAAGGAGGCCGTTCGTTACGCAGCACGTTCTTCCGAGCCGCGGGAGGCGGAGGCTCCGCGTTCTCGTCGCCGAGGACAACGCGGTCAACCAGCGCGTCGCCGTCCAGGTTCTTCAGAAGATGGGCCATCGCGCGGACGCGGTCGCGAACGGCAAGGAAGCAGTCGAGGCGCTCCGCCTCGTTCCCTACGACCTCGTCCTGATGGATTGTCAGATGCCGGAAATGGACGGGTTCGACGCCACCGAGGCGATTCGAAACCCCGCGTCCGGCGTCCGAAACCCGAGAATTCCGGTCATCGCCCTCACCGCGCACGCGATGAAGGGGGATCGGGAACGGTGCCTCGCGGCGGGGATGAACGACTACGTGGCGAAGCCGATCCATCCTGCGGAACTCTCCGCGGCGATCGCGAGGCAGATGGCGGGAAGGGAATCGGCGGACCTCGAAGACACGACGACCGTCTCGCGCCGCGTGCCGGAGCTTTGTTTCGACCGCGAGGCGCTCCTCGAGCGGCTCGGCAACGACGAATCCCTCATCCCCGAAATCCTCAGCCTCTTCCTCGAGGAGATGCCGAACCTTCTGAACCAAGTGAAGGGCGCCCTCGCCGACCGAGATGGGGCGAAGCTGGAGCGGCTCGCGCACTCGATCAAGGGATCTTCGGCGACGGTCGCGGCGCCTTCTCTTCGCGATGCGGCTTTCGAGCTCGAGACCGCGGCCAAGAAGCGGGATCTCGACCGGGCGCCTCTCCTCGTGGAGCGCCTCGAGCGTGACCTCGAGAGGTTCTCGGAGACCGTCTCGTCGATCCGCGCGCCCGGCCCCGGAAAGTAGCTAGCTAAAAAGACCAGTTGACGATCGGCAGGATCGGGAGGTTCTCCTTTCTCTGAACCACGTTGATCACTCCGATCTGCAGGCCGTGCAGCGTTTCGGTCATGTTGAAGATCCCGAGCTGGAGTCCGTGCATGTCGTCCGTGATGTTGACCATGCCCCACTCGAATCCCGTCGCGCTTTCTGCTCCGTTGTAGAAGCCGGTCTGGAACCCCAGGAAGGTAGTCGAGTAGTTGAAGAAGTTGTGTTGCCAACCCACGAACGTCCCTTCGGTGTACCCGACGAGACCGTATTGGAGCCCTGTCGTGTTTCCGCGCGTGTGGTTGCCGAGACCGATGTCGAGACCCAGCACGTTCCGGTTCACGCCGTAGAGAAGGTTGATCCGGATTCCCGCGATCGACGTCTCCTCGTCGAAGGCCTGCACCGGATTCCAGAGTGCGAGCTGAATCGGTTTCGTGCCCGCCTCCTCGGCCCAGGAAACAGCGGACATCCCGCAGAGAATCGCAAGAACCCCCGCCGTCGCGATCGTCTTCCCCTTCTTCATGCTCTCACTCCCCCCTTTCCGCCGGAGGTTCCTCCCGCGGTTCTCCCGAATCTGCGGCGCGAGCGTTCGCATCTCGCAACGAATGCCACGCCGCATCGGAAGTTTTCCCGTGACCTTCCCGAACCGCTACGATAGTCTTTCTGCCGGATCGAATCCAGAGTGTCGGGAGATCTCGATCCGAGGCACGAACATCCGCCGCGCTTCCCGGCCGCCGAGGCGGAAGAAAGGAGTACGCAATGTCGAAGAGACGCTCAGCCTTTTTCGCTCTTTGGATCCTAGCAGGTATCTCCGTCCTCTTGCCCGCAACGGTTCTCGCGGAGACCAAGCTCACCGTCAGCGGGCAGGTCCGCGTCCGTTCCGAGTTGGACAAGAAGAGCTTCGAACCGGCCGCCTCTCCCCTCCAGTTCAACGATCTCCGCGCGCGGCTCGGGATCGAGGCGGTGGTCGACGCGAACACGCACGTCTTCGTGCAATTCCAAGACAGCCGACGACTTGGCGGCGTCAGCGCCGCGGGAGAATACATGTCGGGAACCACGAACGACGCGAAGAACGTCGACCTCCATCAGGGATACCTTCTCGTCGACCGTCTGGGAGTCGATGGGCTCGGAATGCAGGCGGGCCGCTACGAGATCAACCTCGGCAACCAGCGCGTGTTCGGAGCGAACGACTGGAGCAACGTCGGGCGCACATGGGAGGGCTTCTCGCTCTCCTACAAGGCCGCGCCGGCGAAAGTCACGGCCCACGCGCTCAAGGTCCTCGAACCGAGCGCCAAGAAAGGCGTCCGCGACTTCGACATCGTCGGCCTCTATGGCCAGATCCCCGAGACGGGCCTCGACCTCTTCGGCTTCTACGAGCGGAACGCGGAGCGGATCCAGGGAGGGGATGATCCCGACCTCAACCTCCTCGATCGGTTCAACGTCGGCGGGTACTACAAGAAGTCCTACGGCCTGGCCGACGTGGAGGCGAACGCGGTCTATCAGTTCGGGGACCAGGGGCTGAAGAGCCCGGTCATGGAGCAGGACATCTCCGCGTATCTGGTCACCGCGGAGGTCGGTTACGCGCGCGATTGCCCCCACAAGCCCCGGATCGCCTTGGGGATCGACTACGCGTCGGGCGACAAGGACCCGAACGACGACACGTACGGCGCTTATGTCGGCCCATACGCAACGGTCCACCGCATCCGCGGCTACATGGACTACTTCCGCGTCGATAAACCGGAAGGGCTCGCGGACCTCATGCTGCGGCTCTCGATGGAGCCCGCCCCCGGGTGGACGCTGAAGGCGGACGGGCACTACTTCATGGCAGCGGCCGACTACGAGGATTATCAGAAGGAGATGACCAAGGACGTCGGCTTCGAGGTCGACCTGACCGCGACCACCACGAAGATCGCCGGCCTGAAGGCCGAGGGCGGGTTTTCGGTGTTCTTCCCCTCGAAGTCCTTCGCGAACGAGATCTACAAGCTCCGGGATCCGGAGAAGACGGATCCGGGCGTTTGGGCCTATCTCATGCTGACCGCGGGTTTCGGAAAGGATCTGTAGCGGCCGGCTCGATCGATCGAAGCCGCGCGGTTCTTGCCTCTGCCGGAAAGGCGCGGGAGAATCGCGCGGCTTCCCCGCTTCCCCAATTCCCCGCCGGTCTGCTATCGTGCGGACATGGATCGGGAGCGGCTCCGTCGCCTCTTTCTCGCGGTTCTTCTCGTGCTCGTCACGGCCGTCTTCCTCGCGATGATCCGGCGGTTTCTCGTCGTCCTCCTTCTCGCGGCTCTCCTCGCCGGCCTCGCGCATCCTCTCTACCGCGGGATCCGCCGGGGCTTCCGAGGGCGCCGTCACCTCGCGAGCGGAACCACGCTCCTCGTCCTTCTCGTGGCCGTTGTCGCGCCTCTTTCCCTTCTCCTCGGGCTTGTCGCCGGAGAGGCGCTCCAGATCAGCAACCAGGTCGGACCGTGGGTGAGCGCGCAAGTGAACGAGCCGAGCCGCTTGTTGGAGAGAATCCCGGGCGCCGAGCGCCTGGCCCCCTATCGCCCCGAGGTCCTCCAGAGACTCGGACAGATCGTGGGGAGCGTCGGATCGTTTCTTTTCGACAGCATCTCGGCCTTCACGCGCGGAACGGTCTCGCTCCTCTTTCAGCTCTTTCTTCTTCTCTACGCGATGTTCTTCTTCCTCGCGGACGGGGAGACGATCCTTGCGAAGACGCTCGGGTATCTTCCCCTCCGGAAGGAGGACAAGCGAGAGCTCGTCGAGAAGTTCGCCTCCGTGACGCGCGCGACGATCAAGGGGACCCTCGTCATCGGCGTCGTCCAGGGGACGCTCGCGGGGGCGGCCTTCGCGCTCGCGGGAATCCAGGGGGCGCTCTTCTGGGGCACGGTCATGACCTTTCTCTCGATCATCCCCGGCGTCGGGACCGGGCTCGTCTGGCTCCCCGCGGGAATCATCCAGCTCGCCAAGGGGAACGCCGGAGGAGGCGTGTTCGTCCTTGCGTTCTGCACACTGGTCGTCAGCACGGTGGACAATCTGCTCCGCCCGCGGCTCGTGGGGCGCGACACGAAGATGCACCCTCTTCTCGTTCTCTTCAGCACGCTCGGCGGTCTCTTCCTCTTCGGCGTCGTCGGGTTTCTCATTGGGCCGATCTTGGGCGCGCTCTTTGTCGCCGTTTGGGATTTCTACGCGCGTGCGTTTCGTGAATCGCTTCTGGAGGCCGACCCGCTTCCTTCGGCGGAGACGAGCGATGAGGCGGGTGCGGGAGGCCTGATTGCCGAGCGGCCGCCGCCGGAGTAGATTCGCGTTGTGGACAAGCACGGAGGATCTCGCATGGCGGTTTCCAACAAAAGAAGGTCGCCCCTTGCGTTTCGCGATCTCATGTCGATCGAACGGATCGGGCAAACGGCGGTCTCGCCGGACGGGACCGAGGCGGCTTACGTCGTCGCCCGCCACGATCCGAAGAAGAACGAGGTGCGGCAGACGATCCGCGTGGTCGATCTCGCCACGGGGAGAAGCCGCGTCCTCACGCCCGGACCGGGCAACCACCGCGATCCGGCGTGGTCTCCCGACGGGAAGCGGATCGCTTTCGTCAGCGATCGCGAGAAAGATCTGGGACCGCAGGTCTGGGTGATGCCGCGCGGCGGGGGCGAGGCGAGGCGCGTGACGAACGGGTACGGAGGCGCGCACGGGCTTCTTTGGGCGCCCGACTCGCGGCGGATCGCCTTCGCGCGCAAGGTGGTCGTCTCGAGCGCCTACGATCCGCGCCGAAAGAACTTGGAGGAACCGGAGAACGAACCGCCGCGCGCAGCCGTGTACGGCCTCGTGAACGAGAAGTCCTCCGCCCGCATCGCCGACGAGCTTCTCTTCCGCCACTGGGATTCGTGGAGAGACCGGACGCGGAACCACATCTTCCTCGTGGACGCGGACACGGGGCGAATGCGGGATCTAACGCCGCACGACTTGGACGCGCCGCCGATCGCGCTCGGCTCCGAACGCGACTACGACTTCAGCCCGGACGGACGCGAGATCGCCTTCGTGATGAACCCGGACGAGGTCGTCGCCCGCTCGACGAACAACTGCATCTTCGTGCAGAGGATCCGCGGCCTCGCGATGGAGGGGGAAGCGGAATGCGTCTCGAACTCGGAGGCGTGCGACTCGCATCCGCGCTACGCATCCGATGGTTCATGTATCTATTATTTGGCAATGGACCGTCCCGGGTATGAAGCGGACAAGAACCGGATCAAGGCGTACGACCGGAAGACGAAGACGACCGCGGTCTACCTCGAACGGTTCGACCGGAGCCCGCACGCGTTCGAGACGGACGGGGCAGGCGGCATCCTCTTCGGCGCGCACGATCGCGGGCGCGTCTCGCTCTACCGCATCGACATGCGCGCGAGCCGGGTGCGCCAGCTCACGTTCGGCACAACGAACTCGTTCTTTCGGCGGATTCCGGGATCGAACGATCTCCTCGTGGGACGCGAGTCGACGACCGCTCCTCTCGACCTCTACCGCTTGACGCCGGATCGCGGCATCGCGCCGTTTCTCGGGGCGGGAGACGCGCCGGATTGGATCCCACGCGACGCGGGCGCGGCGGCGAGGCGTCTCACTCGCCATGGCGACGTCCTCGCGCGCGTCCGAATGAACGAGGCGGAGGAGTTCTGGTATCCGGGCGCGGGGGAAACGCCGATCCACGGGCTCCTCATCCGCCCCCCCTCCTTCCGCGAGGGGAATAAGCACCCGCTCATCCTTCTCCTTCACGGGGGGCCGCAGTCGGCGTTTCTCGACCAATTCCACTATCGATGGAACGCGCAGCTCTTCGCGGCGCGCGGAGCGGTCGTCGCGATGCTGAACCCGCGCGGATCGACCGGCTTCGGGAAGCGCTTTAGCGATCAGATCAGCCGCGACTGGGGCGGGCGCTGCTTCGAGGACATTCGGCTCGGCGTCGATCTTCTTCTTCGCAAGCACCGCTTCATCGATGGAAACCGAATGGCGGCGGCGGGGGCGAGCTTCGGCGGCTTTCTCGTCAACTGGATCGCGGGGCGGACCGACCGCTTCCGCGCGCTCGTCTCGCACGACGGAATCTTCAACGCCGAAACGATGGCGTACACGACCGAGGAGCTCTGGTTCGACGAATATGAGCACGGACCTTTGCCGCACACGAACCGAAGGGCGATCCTCAAGTTCAGCCCGCACCTCCATGTCTCCAAGTTCCGAACCCCGACCCTCGTGATACACGGGGATCAGGATTTCCGTTGCCCGATCTCCGAGGGGATCGGGATGTTCACGGCGCTTCAAGTGATGGGTGTTCCCTCGCGGTTCCTGCATTTTCCGGACGAAGGGCATTGGGTCCAGAAGCCGGCGAACGCGGAGGTTTGGTATCACGAGGTGATCGGTTGGCTGATGAAGCACATCGAGAATACGCCCGCGGCGGCTCGGAAGCGGGGCGGCGGAAAGCGAAGCGGGAAACGGAAGACCCGCGCGAGAAGCCCGCGCGCGAAGGGCAGGAACCAATGAACGAGAAGGGAACGCGCATCGAGAAAGACTCGCTCGGCGAGGTGAGGGTTCCCGAGGACGCGCTCTACGGGGCGCAGACCGCGCGAGCGGTGGAGAACTTCGCGGTCTCCGGCTTGAGACCCTGGCGCGCGTTCATCTGGTCGATGGGGACGATCAAGCGGGCGGCGGCGGAGGTTCATCGGGATCTCGGTCTTCTCAACACGGAGCGCGCGGAAGCGATCGCGCGGGCGGCCGAAGAGGTCGCCGAGGGGAAGTGGGACGCGGAGTTCGTCGTGGATCCGTTCCAGGCGGGAGCCGGAACGAGCCACAACATGAACGCGAACGAGGTGATCGCGAACCGTGCGACGGTCCTCCTCGGCGGAAAGCCGGGCGAGTACCTCGTGCATCCGAACGATCACGTCAACATGAGCCAGTCGACGAACGACACGATCCCGACCGCGATCCGCCTCGGGTGCCTCTGGCGCGAGGAGGAGCTCCTCGGGGCGGTCCGTTCCCTCGGCCATGCGCTTCGCGACAAGGCGCGCGAGTTCGACGATGTCGTGAAGTCGGGAAGGACCCATATCCAGGACGCGGTCCCCGTGCGGCTCGGGCAGGAGTTCGGCGCGTACGCGAAGGCGGTCGAGCGGGACGCGGAGCGGATCGCGGAGGCCGCCGACGGGCTCCGGCGTCTCGGGATCGGCGGGACGGCGGTCGGCAGCGGTCTCAACGCGCATCCCGAGTACCACGCGCGGATGGTGCGCCGCCTCTCCGAGATCACCGGTCTCCGGCTCGAAGGATCGGACGATCTCTTCGAGTCGATGCAGTCGATGGCAGACCCGATTCACTTCTCGGGCGCCCTCCGCACGCTCGCGCTCACGCTCATCCGTATCGCGAACGATGTTCGCCTCCTCGCCTCGGGGCCCGCGACCGGGCTCGACGAGATCCGGCTCCCCGCCGTGCAGCCGGGATCGAGCATCATGCCGGGGAAGGTGAACCCGGTCCTCGCCGAGATGCTTGACATGGCGATGTTTCATGTGATTGGATGCGACACCGCGGTCGCGCTCGCCTCGCAGGCCGGGCAGCTCGAGCTGAACGTGATGATGCCGGTCATCGCGCACAACCTTTTCGAGAGCATGCAGGTCATGATCGGATCGGTCCGGATGTTCACCGGGAAGTGCGTGGTGGGGATCCGGGCGAACCGCGAGAAGGCGGAGGGATGGCTCGCGCGGAACGCGATCGTCGTCACCGCGCTGAACCCAATCATCGGCTACGCCGCCGGCGCGGCCCTCGTGAAGGAGGCGGCCGAGAAGGGAACGTCGATCCGCGACCTCGCGATCGAGAAGGCGCGCGCCGGGAAGCTCCGGCACCGGGAGGGCGCGCGCGCCGTCGCTCCCGAGGAGATCGATTCCGCCCTCCGCGACCTCCGCCGCCTGACGGAGGGGGGGATGGCGGGGTAACGTCAATCTGCTAGGGACTCCTCCGGTGTTTTCTCAGCCGGGGCCCGGGGCAAGGGGGTGCCGGCTCAGACACCCCTCGCGCGCCCGGCCAACGGCAACGGGAAGTGGTGTCACCATTTCCGTGGCGCGCTCGGGAACTCGCCGGTTCACCCCCTTGCCCCACGCCCCGGCGGCCGCGCAAGGCGCACCATTCATACGGATTGAGAGTCGCTTCCTACCCCCCCGCGATCCGCCACACTTGCGCGACGAGGAAGACGACGAGGAAGCCCATCGCGACCGGAAGGAGCGTCGCGACCGCGGTCCACTTCCGGCTTCCGGTCTCCTTGTAGATCGTGTAGATCGTCGTGCTGCACGGGTTGTGGATGAGGCTGAAGAGCATCAGGTTCACCGCCGTGAGGAGCGTCCAGCCGCCCGCCTTGAGGAGATCGAGCGTGTCGGAGGCCGATTCGAGCTCGAACATCACGCCCGCGCCCGCGCCGACTCCCGAGGTTCCGGTCGCGAGAACGGTGAGCATGAGGATCGTCGGGACCACGATCTCGTTCGCCGGAATCGCCACGACATAAGCGAGAAGGATCACGCCGTTCAAGCCGAGCACGACGCCGAACGGATCGAAGAAGCGGATCAGGTGCTCGGCGAGGCTCGCGCCGGCGAAGCGGAGGTTCGCCGAGAGCCAGATCGCCGCCCCCGCCGGAACCGCGAAGACGATCGCCCGCCAGAGAACGAAGATCGTTCGATCGATGATCGATGTATAAATCGTCTGGAGAATCCTCGGGGGACGATAGGGCGGAAGTTCGAGGCTGAACGTCGAGATCTCGCCGCGGAGAAGCGTTCGCGAGAGACCCCACGACACGGCGAGGGAGAGGGCGACCCCGAGAAGGGCCACCGCGACGACGGAAAGGGCCGAGACGAGGCCGGCGAGAACCGGCGGGACGAGCGCGCCGAGAAAGATCGTCGCGAGGAGGATCTGCGTCGGCCACCTTCCGTTGCAGAGGGAGAAGTTGTTCGTGAGGATCGCGATGAGCCGGTCCCTCGGGCTGTCGATGATCCTCGTCGCGATGACGCCCGCCGCGTTGCATCCGAAGCCCATCATCATGCTGAGCGACTGCTTCCCGTGCGCGCCGAACTTGCGGTAGAGGTTGTCGAGGTTGAACGCCACGCGCGGAAGGTAGCCGAAGTCCTCGAGCAGCGTGAAGAGCGGGAAGAAGATCGCCATCGGCGGAAGCATGACGCTCACGACCCAGGCGGTCGCGAGGTAGATCCCGTCGATCAGGATTCCGTCGAGCCACCAGGGGAGAGAGACGCCGGCGGCGAGCCCCTTGAGAAGCGGATGCCCCTTGTCGAGGAGAAGCGCCGCGAGCCATCCGGAAGGGACGTTCGCCCCCGCGATCGTGATCCAGAAGATCAGCGTGAAGAGGAGAAAGAGGATCGGGAAGCCGAACAGGCGGCTCGTCACGACGCGGTCGATCGCGCGGTCCCAGTCGAAGCGCGGCTTCTCGTCGGCGCGGGTGACGGCGCGGCCGGCGATGCGCGCCGCCTCGGCGTAGATCGACTCCATCAGCTCCTCGTGGAAATCCCCGCCGACCTCGAAGCGGAGATCCTCCGCGGCGGCAAGGAGCTTCTCCCGAGCGCTCGCGGACGATCCGGGCGTCACCGCGACTCCTCCCCACTCCGCGGCTCGTCCGCCGGTTCCGGTCCCGCGCGCGTGAGGTCCCCGAGGTCCCCTTTTCGCACCGCCTCGGCGATCGTCCGGTCCCCGTCGAGGAGTCGGAGCGCCACCCAGCGCGCGTTCGGAAGCCCGGGGAACGCCTCCTCGATCTCCCCCGCGAGCCGCGCGACCGCTCCTTGGAGAACACGGGGGCCCTTCTCCAGACGGCGCGGTTTCGGGACGGTTTCCCCCGCGGCGACGGCGCGGATCTCCTCGAGGAGCCGCGGGATTCCCTCCCCGTGGCGCGCGGTCGCGGGAACGACCGGAACGCCGAGCTCGCGAGAGAGAAGACGATCGTCGACCCGGAGCCCGCGCCGCCTCGCTTCATCCATCAAGTTCAAACAAAGCACCACGCGGTCGGTGATCTCGAACACCTGAAGGACTAGGTTGAGATTCCGCTCGAGCCGCATCGCGTCGGCGACGACCACCGTCACATCCGGACGGCCGAAGAGAAGGAAGTCGCGCGCGATCTCCTCGTCGAGGCTCGTGGCGAGGAGCGAGTAGGTCCCGGGAAGATCGACGATCTTGAAGCGGCTCCCGCCGTACACGAAGCCCCCCTCGGCGCGCGAGACGGTCTTCCCGGGCCAATTCCCCGTGTGCTGCCGGAGCCCGGTGAGCGCGTTGAAGACGGTGCTCTTCCCGACGTTCGGATTCCCGGCCAGCGCGACGACGTAATCCCATTCCTCCATCTCCACGCCGAGCCGGCGAAGATTGCCGGCGTGGTGCGCCGGGCAGCCCTCGCAGCCGCGAGCGGCTTTTCCCTTCTTGTTCATTCGGTCGATTCCTCAATGATTCGCTTCACGAGGATCCGGTCCGTCTGCTCCGGGCGGAGCGCGACGACCGCCCCGCGGACTCGGTACGCGACAAGACCCCCGGTCGGGCTCCTCATCTCCGCGGCGATCCTCGTGCCGGGGAGTACGCCTAGATCCATGAGGCGCCTTCTTTCCGGAGCGCGGCAGGCGCGCGAGATCCGCACGACCTCCGCGCTCTCGCCCGGCCGAAGGAGCGAGAGCCTCTCCCCGGTCTCTTGCGGCTCCGCTTCTTCCCGCCGGATCGGGACGACCGAGATGTTCGAGGCGAGGATCGGCGCGAGCACGTGCTCGTCCCCGTCCGCGAGGAAGCGGACGCGCTCCTGGGTTGATTCCACGACGAGCGCCGTCATCCCCGGCCGAATCCCCACGGCGACGAGCTGCATGTAGACCGCTTCCGGCTCGTCCTCGAGATGGACGATGCGGAGCGGAACGCGCGTATCCGCGGCCGTGAGAGGCCGCCCTCCGTGAAAGACGCTCCGCCGCGTGGCGGTCGGAATCGGATCGCCGTGCGGGTCGTGCGTCGGGCTTCCGAGACGCTCGGCGAGCCTGTCCACGTCGTCGGGGGAGAGCGCGTGCTCCATCCGCTCCGCCCGATCGTGCCACTCCGTCTCGTCGAGACCGGTCTCATCGGCCAGATAACGCTCCCAGAGACGGTGCGCGCGGATCACGTTGAGCGCGACCGCCTGTCCCTCCGGCGTCAGGCGGAAGAGCTCTCCGTCTTGGCGGACGAGCCTCTTCTCCTCGAGCCGCCCGAGAATCTCCGCCATCCGATTGATCGATACATGAAGGTTTCCGGCGACGCTGTGCACCGTCGGGGGATACCCCTTCGCCTCGCGCTTGCAGATGTACTTGAGAGCGTCCTCGCGGAGAACCCGCTCCGTCATCCTCGCTCCGCGGCGAAGCCTCGAGACGAGACCGACCCCCGGCCAAACAAGAAGAACGCCGATCGCGGCGACCGAGAGAGCCAGGAGCAATGAGAGAACGGGTTCGCTCATCTCTTCTTCTCCCGGCGGGGACGAACCGCCTCGGAGAGCGCCTTCGCCCGGCTCTTCTTCAGGGCGACGCGCACCCTCCCCGCGATCCGCCGCGGGAGGATTCGCGTTCTCCCGCCGCGCCCGACGCGGATCCGGAGGGCGCCCCCGCGCGCGGCCCTCTCCGGAACGACGAGACGAGCGCCGGGGACGATCCCCGCCTCCGCGAGCGAGCGGAGCAGAGGAGGATCTCCGTCCGGAACCCTCGAGACGACCGCATGCACGCCCGGCGCGAGATCGACGAGGAGAAGCTCGTCGGGAACTTCGAGCGAGCCGTTCTTCGAGGGGATCGGATCCCCGTGCGGATCGACGGCCGGATGGCCGAGGCGCTCCTCGATCCGGTCCATGAGGCGGTCCGAGACCGCGTGCTCGAGCCTCTCCGCCTCCTCGTGAACCTCGTCCCAGCCGCAGCCGAGTTGATCGTGGAGAAAACGCTCGATGAGGCGGTGGCGCCGGATCCGGTCGAGCGCGATCCGCCTCCCTTCGGCGGTCAGCGCCGCGCCGCGGCTCTTCGAGTAGACGACGAGGGGAGGGGCGGACGCGGCGAGTTTCTTCATCATGTTGGTGGCGGAAGCGGGCGCGATCCCGAGGCGTTCGGCGAGCGCTCCCGTCGCCACGAGCCCCTTCTCTCCGCCGATCATGTAGATCGCCTTCAGGTAATCCCCCACGGACCGGGATGCGTGGCGTCCGCTGTTCTTTTTAGCCATGGCTAAAAGATAGTCCGGGCGGCGCGGTTGTCAAGAGGCGAAGGGAAGATCGGGCGCGAGAGGCGAGGACCGGCCGGACGAGTCGAGTTTCGAAGAGACGGCGCGGAATCCAGTGCGGCGGGAAGGAAGCCGAGGGATTATGTTGTGGGCATCATGCGCGGCGACGCAGAACATCGAATCGACCGAGAGCGCGCGATCGGCGAGGCTCTCGATTACCACGAGCGAACGAAGCATCGGTTCGACCGGTTCGCGCGCTCGGCGGGCTATCTGGATTGGGCGAACGAGCCCGATCCGTTCCGGCGCTTCGAGGGAGCGCCCCTCCTTCCGCTCCCGGTCCCGGACGAGGATCGGACACCCGCGTACGACCGTCTCTTCGCCCCAGGCCCCGCCCCAGGCCCCGCCCCCGCCCTCGCTCTCGACAGGCGGTCCCTCTCGGAGTTCCTCTACTACTCGCTCGCGATCTCCGCGTGGAAATCGTTTCAAGGGGCCTCTTGGGCGCTCCGCGTGAACCCCTCGAGCGGCAACCTCCACCCGACCGAGGGGTATCTCCTTCTCCCGCCCATCCGCGGGATCGGCGAGCGGGCGGGCGTCTCTCACTACGCGCCGAGGGAACACGCGCTCGAACGGAGAGCGGAGATCAATTCCGAGGCGTGGAAGATGCTGACCGGGGAGCTTCCTTCGGGCTCCTTCCTCGTCGGGCTGACCTCGATCCGGTGGCGCGAGGCGTGGAAGTACGGAGAGCGGGCGTACCGCTACTGCGCGATCGACGCGGGGCACGCGCTCGCCGGACTCCGCATCGCGGCCGCCGCGCTCGGTTGGACGCTCCGCGCGGTCTTCTCGCCTTCCTCCTCCACGCTTGCTTCTCTCTTCGGCGTCGATCGGGCGGCGGATTTCGACGAGGCGGAGAGGGAGGATCCGGAAATGCTCGCGGTCGTTCGGCCGGGCCCGGCCGATCCTGCGCGCGGCGATCCCGCCTTCTGGAATCCGCCGCCGGAGACGGTCCGCGGGGTGTTCGCATCGGGCGGGGCGGGGATAGCGAACCGATTGAGCCGTGAACCCATCGTGTGGGAAGCGATCGACCGAGTCGCCGCGGCGTGCCGAAGGCGAACGGACGATCCGCCTCTCCCGGCCGGGAACGCCGGCGGGCTCTCGGCGCCCTCTCCTCTTCGGTCTCCCGAGCGCGCAACGAGAGCGGGTGCGCTGATCCGAGGACGCCGGAGCGCGGTCGCGATGGACGGGCGCACCGCGATGACGCGAGAGGCATTTCATTGCACGCTCGACCGCCTCCTCCCCCGCCGCGCGACGCCTTGGGACGCGCTTTGCTGGCCGCCGCAGGCGCACCTCCTTCTCTTCGTCCACAGGGTGGAGGGGATCGAGCCGGGCCTCTACGCGCTTCCGCGCGATCCGCAGGAAGTCGGCTCCCTCCGCGCCGCGCTCCGGTCCGAGTTCCTCTGGACGGCCCCGGCGGGGACGCCGGATGGATTGCCTCTCTTCCTCCTCGCTCCGGGCGACTTCCGCGAGGTCGCCGGCGCGCTCTCGTGCGGGCAGGCGATCGCCGCGGACGGCGCGTTCAGCGCGGCGATCGTCGCGCGGTTCGAGCCGGCTCTCCGCGCGTTCGGCGCCTCGTTCTACCCGCGCCTCTTCCAGGAGGCCGGCGCGATCGGCCAGATGCTTTACCTCGAGGCGGAGGCGGCCGGTCTTCGCGGCACCGGGATCGGCTGTTTCTTCGACGACCCGGTCCATGAGGTGTTCGGTATTCGAAATCGTTACTATCAAAGTCTATATCATTTCACCGTCGGGGCCCCGGTGCACGATCCCCGCCTCACCACGCTTCCGGCGTATCCACAACACGCGGATCCTTCCTCGGCTCCGGGTGACGGATGAAGCCGTTCTCTCCCGCGCACGTTTCCCGGCCGGCCGGATCCGCCCGCACCCGCCGCGGCCAGGCGCTATACTGGACCCGTCCGGGCGGGAAGCGAGAGCCCGGAGGAGGAACCGGATGAGGGACGAGGAAACAACGGGGAGGATGCCCGCGGGCCTCCCCCTCACCGACGAGGAGATCGCGCGCTACGGGAGACACATCATCCTTCCCGAGATCGCGATCGAGGGGCAGGGAAGGCTGAAGGCGGGGAGCATCCTCATCGTCGGCGCGGGGGGCCTCGGCTCGCCGCTCGCGCTCTATCTCGCGGCGTCGGGCGTCGGGCGGATCGGCATCGTCGATCCCGACACGGTCGACCGATCCAACCTCCAGAGGCAGGTCCTCTTCGCGACCTCCGACATCGGCGTCCCGAAGGCGCGCGCGGCGAAACGGAAGATCGAGGAGATCAACCCGAACGTGCGGGCCGAGGCGTTCGAGACGCGGCTCCGCGCGGAGAACGCGCTCGAGATTCTGGGCGGGTACGATCTCGTCGCCGACGCGACCGACAACTTCCCGTCTCGCTATCTGGTGAACGACGCGTGCGTGCTTCTCGGGAAGCCGAACGTGCACGGAAGCATTTTCCGCTTCGACGGCCAGGTCGCCGTGTTCGACGCGCGGAAGGGGCCCTGCTACCGCTGCCTCTACCCGGAACCCCCGCCGCCCGGCCTCATTCCCTCCTGCGCAGAAGCGGGGGTCCTCGGCGTGCTCCCCGGCCTCGTCGGGATGATCCAGGCGACCGAGGCGCTCAAGCTCCTCCTCGGAATCGGAGAGAGCCTCGGCGGAAGGCTTCTTCATTACGACGCCCTCCGCCTGCGGTTTCGCGAGATCAAGCTCCGGAAGGACCCGCGATGCCCGGTCTGCGGGGAGAACCCGAGCATCCGCGCGCTCACCGACGAGGACGGAGAGGCCGAACCGTGCGAAGAGCCGGGCGCGGATCTCGTTCGAGACATCGACTCTCGAACATTAAAACAACGACTCGAAAAGCAAGATCCCCTTCTCCTTCTCGATGTCCGCGAGCCGCACGAGGAGCGAATCTGCCGGCTGCCGGGATCGATCCTCGTCCCACTCGGCGAGCTCCAGGGGCGGGTCGAGGAGATCGAACCCGAGAGGGAGATCGTCGTCTATTGCCACGTCGGGGTTCGATCGCGCGCGGCGGCTCTCTTTCTCATGCGACGCGGGTTTCCCCGCGTGTGGAACCTCGCGGGGGGGATCACCGCTTGGGCGGAGGAGGTCGATCCCGCGATGCAGACCTACTAGCCTGGACTATGCACGCGTTTTCGTCGCGAGGATGTGGAGCGCGAGCCGAGAGGCCGACCTGGACGAGCCGCTCCCGGAATCGTAGTCTCGGCACTACGATGAGGAAGCGGCGAAGGAAGGGAGGCCTCGTAGGCCGCGATCCGCGGCCGCAGTAGGAAACGCGTGCATAGTCCAGGCTAGGGCAGGGCGCGGACGCTTCGCGCCGCGCCCTGCGGCCTCGGATGGAGCCGTCTCGAGTAGAGACGGAGAGCCCGTCTCTCCTCTCGCGGCTCATCCGCGGCCCGGAACGAACAAGTGCGGGCGAACCCGAAGCCGGGCGCTTGCCCGCGCGGGCACTCGAAGGTACGATCACGGCGCGTGAGCGAAGTGGAGGAGGTCGATGTCCATGTCGATGAGGAGCTATCTCGTGCCCGTACTCGCCGCCTGCTTTGCGGGAACC